>QMKU01000137.1 GCA_003646525.1 Campylobacterota bacterium | reverse complement strand
GGTGAAGCCAAATTCAGTGTCGGTTCGGGCAAGTCAAACAAACTCATCCTAGATCTGAGCAATCTTAACCACGAGGAGGAGATCAAAGCCGATACACCTCAGGAGGCGGTTGTCATCCAAATGACACCCAAAAAAGAGGTCAAATCAATAGATGCAGAGAAGAGTGAGAAATTCTCCATCGGTGGAAAGCAGATAGAGATAAAAGGCATCAGCGAAGAAGATGCCGAGAAGATTAAAAATCTAGGCGCAATGTTGGGAGCACTTGGTGGTATGATGCAGAGTAGCAATCAAGCTTCAAGCCAAGAGAAAAAAGCAGAGCAGGATGCTAAAAATGCAGAAGCTGACAAAGAGTTTGACGAGATGAGTAAAGATCTCGATATGTATACAAAATAAAAGGAATAGAGAGATGACAAAAATAGTTAAAATAGGATTGATCGTGATGATGAGTGGGAGTCTGCTGATGGCGAGTGCAAGTCAGATGCAAAAATATGAGGTAAAGAGTGGGAAGATCACTTATAAGATCAATGGCTCTACAGATATGATGGGGATGAAGCTGAAAACTGTTGGCAAAAAAAGAGTGATTTTTGATGACTATGGTGTGCTCAATCTTATCGAAGAGAATGAAGTAACCAAGCAGACCATTGGCAACACTTCCAAGACAACCAAAAGTCATACGCTAGTTTATATGAAAGATAGTATGCTCTACCAAGCTAACTTTGACTCCAAGCACATCATCCGTATGCAAAACCCTGCCGCTGCGATCATGATGATGTCTGGCGGCAAGAGTGTGAAGCAGACTGGTGAGGAGATGATGAAAAGCATAGGTGCAAAAAAGATCGGTACGGAGAAGGTGCTGGGCTATGAGTGTGTCGTGTGGGACATGATGGGGGTCAAGCAGTGTATCTATAAGGGCATACCGCTTAAAGTGGAATCAAATATAATGGGAGTCAAAAGCACAGAGATAGCAACTGAAGTCAAATTTGATATTTCACTCTCAGAAGATGACTTCAAGCTGCCTGATTTTCCTATCTATACCATGAGTGGCGAGAAGCTCGACAAAAGCAAACTTGATGCCATGGACAAAAAGTCTGAAGCGGGCACAGAAAAGGCAGGTGAAGATATGGCAGCACTAGGAGCATTGATGGCAGGAGCGATGCAGAGTGCCGGTGTCAAGAAAGGAGAGAGACCCACCGAGGATCAAGAGAAATCGATGGAAGATGCGCTGATGGCATCAATGCTTCCAATGATGAAACAGAAGATGCTCTCTGAAGAGAAAATGATGCAATCCGCAAAAGAGTGTATTAGTGAAGCAGATACCCTCAAAGAGGCAAATATCTGTAGTAGCAAAATGGGTGAAATGGGTGATGACGAAGATGCCTTCACAGAGTGGAATAAAAAAACCAAAAAAGAGACACTTGGCTTTATCGATCAGAGCCTAGCAGGAATGGAGTGTGTCAAAAAAGCAGAAACTATGGATGCTGTGAAAAAGTGCATGTCAGAGGAGTAAGTCTATCCTCGGGGTAGCCTAAGATAAAATAAAGCTACCTTAGATATAATATGCCTCCATTTTTCTAGCTAAATGCTTCAAAAAAGTTCTTGAAATAGCCAAAGAGCACTTTTTTGAGGTGTAAAAGCCCAGATTTGAATTCTCATACTCAGTTAAACTGTAGTTATGAAACTAAAAACATACAAAGGAAGACGATTTGCCAACCATTAACCAGTTGATTCGCAAAGAGCGTAAAAAGGTGATCAAAAAATCAAAATCACCAGCACTCGTGAAGTGTCCTCAAAGAAGAGGTGTTTGTACTAGAGTTTATACAACGACTCCAAAGAAACCTAACTCAGCATTGAGAAAAGTTGCAAAAGTTAGATTGACAAGTGGATTTGAAGTGATCTCATACATCGGTGGAGAGGGTCACAACCTTCAAGAGCACTCAATCGTACTCGTAAGAGGCGGAAGAGTCAAAGATTTACCAGGTGTAAAATATCACATCGTTCGTGGTGCGCTTGATACATCAGGTGTAGCCAACAGAACAGTAGCTCGATCCAAATACGGAACTAAAAAACCTAAAAAATAAGAGCCTCGCATAGCGCGTAGGGTCGGTTTACCGACCAACAAAAGGTATTGTTTAGCCGATAGAGGCTTAGGCAGGTGTTGTCGATAATCCTTAGGGGACAAGACTTGAGTAAATCAATAAAGTAAAGATTGAAGGAAAATCAATGAGAAGAAGAAGAGCTCCCGAGAGACCTGTTCTCCCAGATCCCGTTTATGGATCAACAGTTTTAACAAAATTCATCAATGCAGTAATGCTTGATGGTAAGAAGAGTACAGCGCAAAAAGTTATGTATGGTGCGCTGGAGAGAATCGAATCAAAATCTGGTGAAAAAGGTATTGAAGTATTCAACAAAGCTATGGATAATATCAAACCTGTAATGGAAGTAAAGAGTCGTAGAGTCGGTGGCGCTACCTATCAGGTGCCTATCGAAGTGCGACCTGTCAGACAGCAGTCCTTGGGTATCCGATGGATTGTCGAGGCAGCGAGAAAAAGAAATGAAAGAACTATGATCGAGCGTCTCTCCAATGAGTTGATGGATGCTGCGACAGATAAGGGTTCTGCATTTAAGAAGAAAGAAGATACTTATAGAATGGCTGAAGCGAACAAAGCATTCGCTCACTATAGATGGTAAGGGAATAAGTTATGGCAAGACCACATCCAATTGAAAAAGTAAGAAATATCGGGATCGCAGCGCACATTGATGCAGGAAAGACAACCACCACAGAGAGAATCCTTTTCTATACAGGTGTTTCTCACAAAATCGGTGAAGTGCATGATGGTGCAGCGACGATGGACTGGATGGAGCAGGAGCAGGAGAGAGGTATCACGATTACTTCAGCTGCAACAACTTGTGAATGGGAAGGTCATCAGATCAATATCATCGATACTCCGGGGCATGTTGACTTCACGATCGAAGTTGAGCGATCTATGAGAGTACTTGATGGTGCTGTGGCAGTTTTTTGTTCAGTTGGTGGGGTTCAGCCACAATCTGAAACAGTTTGGAGACAAGCCAACAGATACAAAGTTCCTAGAATGGTTTTTGTCAACAAAATGGACAGAACTGGTTCTGACTTTTATGAAGTTGAGAGACAGATCAACGAAAGACTCAAGTCCAATGCTGTACCTATTCAGCTCCCTATTGGAGCAGAAGAAGGTTTCAAGGGTGTGATTGACTTAGTGACGATGAAGGCAACGATCTGGGGTGACGATCAGAGCAAAATGGGACAAGAGTTTGAAGTCACTGATATTCCAGCTGATATGGTTGAAAAAGCAGAAGCATATCGAGAGAAATTGATCGAAGCGATTTCAGAAACTGACGACATACTCATGGAGAAATTCATGGAGGGTGAAGCACTGACTGAAGCGGAGATCAAAGCAGGTATCAAAGCAGCAACTTTGGCGATCACTATGATCCCGATGACTTGTGGTACTGCATTCAAAAACAAAGGCGTTCAAACACTACTCGACGCTGTTGTCGCTTATCTCCCTGCACCAACCGAAGTACATGAGATCAAAGGTGAGTATGAAGATGGTGAAGAGACTACTGTAGAATCTTCTGACGAGGGTGAATTTGCAGCACTTGGATTTAAGATTATGACAGACCCATTTGTCGGTCAGTTGACCTTCATCCGTGTCTATAGAGGCGTACTTAAGTCAGGTTCTTATGTCTACAACACGACTAAAGGCAAAAAAGAAAGAATCGGTCGTCTCCTCAAGATGCATGCCATCAAGAGAGAAGAAGTTGATGCACTTTATGCTGGTGAGATCGGTGCAGTTGTTGGTCTCAAATCAACACTGACAGGCGATACACTCGCTGGCGAGAAAGATAGAGTCATACTCGAAAGAATGGAATTCCCAGATCCAGTTATTTCGGTAGCTGTTGAGCCTAAGACCAAAGCAGATCAGGAAAAAATGGGTATCGCTTTGGGTAAATTGGCGCAGGAAGATCCTTCTTTCCGTGTTGCAACAGATGAAGAGTCTGGTCAAACTATCATCTCAGGAATGGGTGAACTTCACCTTGAAATTCTTGTAGATAGAATGATGAGAGAATTTAAAGTTGAAGCAGAAGTCGGAGCACCTCAGGTTGCTTATCGTGAAACGATCAAAAAAGCAGTCAACAAAGAGTACAAGTACGCCAAGCAGTCTGGTGGACGAGGTCAATTTGGTCATGTTTATCTCAAGATTGAGCCACAAGAGCCAGGTGATGGGTATGAGTTTGTTGACTCTATCAAAGGTGGTGTTATTCCAAAAGAGTTCATCCCTGCAGTCAACAAAGGTATCAAAGAGGCTATGGGCAGAGGTATCCAAGCTGGCTATCCTATCGAAGATATCAAAGTCACACTTTATGATGGATCATATCACGATGTTGACTCCTCTGAGATGGCATTTAAGTTGGCTGGTTCTATGGGATTTCGAGATGGATGTAGAGAAGCAAATCCAGTGATTCTTGAGCCTTTGATGAAAGTCGAAGTCGAAGTACCTGAAGATTATATGGGGGATGTCATCGGTGATATCTCCAAGAGAAGAGGTCAAGTAAGTGGAATGGGTGACAGATCTGGAAACAAGATCGTCGATGCATTCGTCCCACTCTCTGAAATGTTTGGTTACTCAACAGACCTTCGTTCCATGTCACAAGGTCGTGCAACTTATTCAATGGAATTTGACCACTATGCCGAAGTACCACAAAATGTTGCGAAAGAGATTATCGCAAAGAGAAACGGTTAATAGTTATTTTCAAGCACAGTGGGGACTTCCTCACTAATGCGTGCTCCTCGTTCCCATCCGTCTTCGGCAATGCCAATGAAATAAGGAATTATCGTAGGGGCAATCCCTTGTGGTTGCCCTAATATTAGGGTAGCCACAAGGGCATACCC
>QMKU01000136.1 GCA_003646525.1 Campylobacterota bacterium | reverse complement strand
TTCCACTCTTTTTGAACCCGTATTATCTAACTGGGCAATTACTCGCAATGATACGAACAATTTCACAAATGATTTTATCCATTGTCTATTTTCCTTTCGTTTTATAGAGTATACTCTCTTGTAAATAGTTGGCGAAACTTCGTTTGGTGTCACTAAAGCCATCACAGGCAACTCGGTTTAGAATAGTGGTAGATTTCTAGGAGGAAATATCACTCTTTATCCTTTATGAATAATATAAAATTTTGAGTATCCTTTGATTTGGATATCTCCAACCATTTCAGGCAACAGTCTTAAAATATAATGCAAATTCTTGGCATAAGTAATCCTTTGAGTTTGGTTTGACTCCAGTATTTTTGTACCTTTGTCTATGTGTCAGGAACTTATTCAACTCCTCAAGCCTCATCTTTTGTTTGATTTGGCAGAGCCATCTCAGGCAACTATCTTCTCTTGTATTGTTTGGGGATCACAGTCACCAGGCTATCCTCTACCACTACGGCATAAAAGTCAGGAAACGATGGCAGAGTAAACCGCTTTTTATTTCGATATTGAACATCACAAACATCTCGTTCGATCAGTTGTACCGCATCATGAATCTGTTTTTTGCTATAATTGGCGAATTGGAAGACTCGCTGAAGTAACCTTTCTCCAGCATGATATGTTACGCGCATAAGTACTCCTCGTAAGGTTAAATTAACAGCCCTCTTCGTTTTGAGGAACTTATGACCATCGCAGGCAGCTCAATCTCTCCTTTTTGGATTGATTAATTGAAATTCAGACACTTTTGTATCTTTGACTTTCTCTGATAACTATAACTATTTCAAGCTACGCATAAAGGATAAACCTTACTTTTTATTCAGCTGTCGCACTACTTCTGCTACGATGACCACTGCAATGTCAATTACAATCGGATTCATTTTTTCCCTTTGTTTTATAGACTATACTGTCTGCTTAAATTGACTCTGATGTAAACACCTTTGTCTATATCTCCAGAACTATTTTAAGTCTGGGATTGGAGCTTTTGGCTCGACTCATTGTTGATTTGCGTACTTAATATGGCACCCACTCGGTGCAACCCTCATCCCTTAGAGCCAGAGAACTGGTGGCAGGAAAATATTATTTATTGGGTTTTGAACTATTTTCATAGCTAACCTTTCGTTTTATAGACTATACTGTCTGTTTAAATTGACTCAGGCTTATACCTTTGTCCTATATGTTAGGAGCTTCTGCAACTCCATCAGCCTCGTCTTTGGTTTGACTCAGCGAAGCCATCTCAGGCAACTCTATTAAAATTCGATGCAAATTCCTGGCATAGCCAATCCTTTGTGTTGATTTGTGACTCTAGCTTTTACACCTTTGTCTATATGTCCAGAACATTTTCAATAAACACTAAAGTTCATTTACACTAAAATTACCTATATCAAGTGCAATGCCAATGAAATAAGGAATTAGCGTAGGGGCAATCCCTATGTGGTTGCCCTAATTAGGGTAGCCACATAGGGCTACCCCTACTTATTTCATTGGCATTAATATCAAGTGAGGAGATATGGATATGCCAGAAAGCAAAAAAAGGGAAGAGATTCAAAAGCAGTTACAGCTATCGGATATAGAGACAGCTAGGCGCATCAGAAGACAACTTGAAAGAAAAGGGGATAAAGTATATAGAAAAGTAATCCAAAAATACATAGAGCCTTTGGCAAACACTATATATGAAGAGAAACTCAAAGATCTGCCCACTATAGCAAAAAAGATAATCTCCAAGAATGATATAGCAGTATTTTTTGAATTGGAGGAGATCAAAGATAGAGATGCAAAGCTTTTCTTTGAGGATATCGTTCGCTTTACCGAAAATGAAAAACTCGAGTATGCATACAAAACAAACAGAAAACTCAAAAAACTCAAAGAGTCAATTTATAAAAAAGGATTGGAGCACTTTGCATCTATCATCAGTAACGCTACATACCATATAGAAGAGACACAGCAAAAGTATAAATCCCAAGCCCCTCAGATTTTTGCTCTCACTATCGCACCTATAGACTCCACCGAGCTGGCATATCTCAGTATCTCTACATTTCTTAGAGATGAGGATGACTCGATGCGTGACAGGGAGAGTGATGAGGAGAATGACACCGAGAAGAAGACTCCACCCAATACAATGGCCAAAATGGTACGAAAGCTGGGTGAGGCAGTAGAGAAACAGCTGAAGCTGGAACAGGAGAGTGGAGAGAAGCTCAACCAATATCAGTACAAGGAGATGCTGGTGCATCTCAGAAAGACAAAACTGCCTGACGATATCCTCCTGAGTGTAGGTATCCGCCTGCTGGGCTATCTCGAAGACAATGACATGAGCAGTCGCTACAAAAAGGACAGTGATGGCAAAACCGTTCAATACACAGACAAGTATAACCGAGACGAGATACCTGATACAGAATACAGGACAACCACTCTCGTAGGATATACCGAGTCGTTTGAGACGATAGTAGAGAGGATAAAAGAGCGTATCACAGAGACACTCTCACTTCATTTCAATCCGATGGTGATAGAGCCACAACCCTGGCAGGGTGCTGTGGGAGGAGGATTTGTAGAGCCAGAAGGTAAACATCTGCTCTCTTTGCGCAAAGTAGTATTGCCCAAAGAGTATGAAGTGTTTGAAAAGATCGTAGACTCTATACCCGAAACAATATATAAAGCCATTAATGCCATACAGTCTACCCCATTTATAATCAACAAGCAGGTACATGAATATCTGGAAAAAAAATATCTGAATTTATCTGATGAGAAAAAAAGAGTTATTGGGATCAGGAGTGAAGATGTAAAAAGTGAGAAAGATGAGTATAAAAATGCAAAAAACAGCTACAATAGTCTGAAAAGTATGAATACTGTAGATGATAGAACACTTCAACCAATAAAAGAGATTTTCCTTGAAGCTAGAGAAAATTACTTTGATAAGCTGGCTGCATACAGCAAACAGACAAAACCACTCAAGGATGAACTCCACGGTATCAAAAGCAAACTCCAAGTTGTCAAAAGACTCCACAATCACGGTATCACTTTTGATGATCCTATATGGTTCGTATGGCAGATGGACTTTCGGGGGCGTATCTATCCAGTACAGGCGCATCTCAATCCACAGGGTGATGATGTGGCAAAAGGTTTGCTGAAATTTGCTCACAAAAAATCTCTCACCCTCAAGGGTCTCTTCTGGTTGCGTGTCCACGGTGCCAATGTCTATGGCAAAAATGGGCTGGACAAGTTGCCATTTGACAAGAGAGAGCAGTGGACTATCGATAATGAAAAAGAGATAGCTGACACCGTAAAAAGTCCGTTTGATAGTAGACTGCTCAATGAGGCTGATGATCCTACAATGTTCTATGCCTTCTGCTGTGAATACTCAGAGTATCTCGAAGATCCTGAAAATTTCAAAACTTCTCTGCCTGTAGGTGTGGATGGTTCCAACAATGGTTTGCAACACATCAGTGCCCTCTATCATGACATGCACTCAGCACAACTGGTCAATGTACTCCCTGATGAGAAGGGTGAACCAGAAGATATATATCGAGAAGTGGCCGACCATTCACGCAATCGTATAGTCAGGGAACGGAGTATATTTGAATCTAAAAAAGATAAACTTCTCAAAAACCAAGAGGGGCTCTATCTAGTCGAAAAAGAGAATACTGAAGTACTATATGAGAATTTTTTATCGGATGAGCTTCTAGAGATACTCTCATCCGACATGAAGAGTCTCGAAATAGTGAATATGAAAGATAATATCAAAAAGTTCAGGAAGAAGATAGCCAAACATGCAGATAAATATATCAAGCTGACAAGTGGAAATCAGCGAACAAAGTTTGTCGATTTTATATCTGCCATATACCGTAAAAGCCAGTTTAAGAAATCGGAATTTACCAGACTTTTCAGAGAAAAAACTAATAAGTTTCAAGAAGAAAAAAGATATCTCTACAGAGACTCAAATGAGTTATACATAGAGACAGTTCGATCACCTCATAACTTTACGGATGATGAGTTTCTACGGCTTATTGATCGTAATATGGTTAAACCTAATGTCATGACAGACTCTTATGGTACAGGTATAAGAACCAAACAGAATCAGATCTATGCAAAACTTAGAGATCTACATAGAGAGGAGAAGCTATCTTTTGACAGAAAATATATCCGTCTACTTGCTAACTATATAGGGAAAATCAACGAAGAGTCTATTGATGAAATATCCAAAGCATCGGCAGAATATATGCAATGGTGCAAGGAAGCAGTCTCAAGGATATACAACAAAAAGAGAAACAAAACAGAACTAATAGAGTGGAGGACACCGATAGGATTGCCAGTAACACAAGTCAAATTCAAAAAAGTACCAGGCAAGGTGATAGAGACTTCTTATGGACAAGATAAAGTATCTATCCAAAATCAGCAGGATAGCAATGATATCGATACTCGTAGACAGGGTAGCGGTCTGGCTCCAAACTTTGTACACTCTCTGGATTCTACTCATCTATTTATGTCTATCAATGCTGCTGAAGAGGCGGGCGTAAAGTCATTTATGACCATCCACGACAGCTTCGCTTCGCATGCTTGTGATGTAGACAAACTGCTCAATGCTCTCAAGTCACAATTTATTAAATTGCACAGTGAGCCTATAATGGAAAACCTAAAGATAGAACTTGAAGGGAGGTTTGGCGTTGAGCTACCATCAATAGATTATGTAAATGATAATTTTGATATCAAACAGGTAGAGAAGTCGGATTATTTTTTTGCCTGACCTTTTATTGAGCAAGAGTTTTAGATTTTTTCAAATTAAACTTATTGGATTTTGTAGGTGTGACCTAGCCTGTCGAAAAATAGCCCATTTACTCTATATCTCATTTCCTATTTTTGGATTGTGCAGAATGGTAGGGGTCTGGTGATTTGTGATGCGTGAAGCGTAGCGAAT
>QMKU01000135.1 GCA_003646525.1 Campylobacterota bacterium | reverse complement strand
TTGACTCTCATGCCATAGTGCTGTGCGATATAGGATTTGGTCATCTCTACTCGTTTTGAACCAAAGTCTATAGGTTTGTTGATGATCTTTAGTGTTTCCCCACTCAAGCTTGCACTCAATAGCAAACTACAAATAAGTATAATTTTTGTCATAAAATTCCTTTTTTATTTATGGATATATTAGATATTTTTTTCTTATTCTCTTAAATCTATTCAAGTCTTTCTGCCAACTTTTACGAATAGCAGACTCCGAAATACCTGATGAAATCTGTTTTCGTAACTGACTACTGCCTGCAAGCTTGTCTATAAATCTATTTTTTAGAAAAAACCTCTTTTTATCAGGACAATTAGAATAAGCATCTTGAAGATACGAAAGATTTAGCTCTCTTTTTTTACGCTTTTTTTTGAAATTACTCCTGCTTAGATCAACCCCATAACATCGTTCTCCTTTGAATTTCGGATATTTGGCTCCTGCTCTTGATCGTGGGACAAAAGAGAACTTTTTTACTCTGTATTTTGGGGCACCATAGAGTTGAAAAGGTTTTTTTGTACCTCTCCCTGCTGATATAACCGTCCCTTCAAAAAATGCCAGAGAGGGGTAGAGTGCGACAGCTCTATCATTTGGCAGATTAGGTGATGGTTTGACTGGTAGAGAATAAAAACTGTCATGTGTGTAGTTGGTTAGGGGAATTACAGTTAGTTTGGCTTTTACTCCTCCCTTTAGCCATCTCTCACCATTGAGCATTTGAGCATACTCTCCGATAGTCATGCCATAGACTACAGGCACAGGATCGAGACCGACGAAAGAGCGATATTTTTTCTGAAGAACAGGTCCATCGATGTAATGCCCATTTGGATTGGGACGATCTAGTACAACCACAGGAGTATGATACTGGGCTCCTGCCTCCATCACATAGTGAAGTGTAGAGAGATATGTATAAAATCTTACACCAACATCTTGGATATCAAAGAGGATCAAATCAATCCCTGCCAAATCTCGTTTGGTTGGCTTTTTATGTTTGCCATACAGTGAAACTATAGGAAGATTGGTTTTGGTATCACGACTATTTTTGACATGTACACCTGCATCTGCTTTGCCACGAAACCCATGTTCTGGGGCAAATATCTTATGAACCTTTATCCCATTTTTGAGCAAGAAATCTACCAAATGCTCTCTACCCACCAATGAGGAGTGGTTGACTACCAAGGCGACACTCTTCCCTTTGAGAAGTGGCAGATATAGATTTGGGCGTTTTGCAGCAGGTACACTCTGTTTTGCCAGAAGCGACACAGACAAAAAGAGTATCAGTGCAACAGACTTCAAGATCTTGTTCATACTTGCACTCTCGCTTCCATGGCACGAGAAAGTGACAGCATGTCGATATTTTCCAAATCGACCCCTGTCGGTACACCTTGGGCAATTTTGCTAAAACGCAAACCAAAGCCTTCTAATTTGTCCTCGATATAGAGGATCATGGTCTCAGTAGCAATACTTGGAGAAAATGCAAAGATCACCTCTTCAACATCTTCTATGGCACTCCTGAGATGTACTTCGTTCAAATCTTCACTCCTCGAAAGTACATAATAGACTCCATTGAACTCTCTACTCTCTTCGATTGTCAAAATATCTTTGGCACTCTGCACGATACACAAAAGAGTCGTGTCTCGTTGCTCATCAGAACAGATGGCACAAAGTTCATCCTCGCTCATATTGTGGCATTGACTACATGGGCGAATTTCATTGACCCCAGTTTCGATCGCATGAGCCAGTTTCATTGCCCCAAAGCCATCTATCATTACCATCTGATATGCCAGACGAATAGCCGACTTTTTACCGATACTAGGCAGTGATTGCAGTGCTTCTACTAGATTTTCAAATGCTTCAACCTTATACCGCTTCAATGCAAAAATACCCCCTGATCAATTGACGATCTTTTCATAATCTACAACTTTGGACTCTGTCACCACACTCTTGATATACTCTACTACTTTGACATGCTCAGGATGTATCGCATACTGCTCCAATCCACTCCTATTATCAAAAGTTGATATCAGGCTCAAGTCCATAGCACGCTCAGCATCAGAATAATTGATTCCCACTTCCATACTTTGCAGTGTTGGTATCTTATCTGGAAGTGCCTCAAGCATTTCACTGACCTTTTTTATGTTTAACTCTCTGTTGTCTTCTTTGAAATTAAATAATACAATATGCACAATCACCTATGATCCTTCTCTACTTTTGAATACAACATTATATCCTATCAAACTCTAAGCTATACAAAAATGAATATATTTATGGTAAAATTCAGAAAAAATTTCCTAGCAAAGAGAAAAACAATGACAGAATTCAATTATTATGAAATCTTGGAAGTCAGTAAAGACTGTAATGGAACAGAGCTCAAAAAATCTTATCGTAAACTAGCGATGAAATATCACCCCGATCGTAATCCTGATGACAAAGCGGCAGAAGATAAATTCAAACAGATCAATGAAGCCTATCAGGCACTCAGCAACGAAGAGAAGAGAGCTATCTATGACCGCTATGGCAAAGAGGGACTTGATCGCCAAGGAGGCGGTAGACCTAGCGGTGGCATGGATGATGTGATGGATATCTTCAACTCTATGTTCGGTGGTGGTGGCGGAGGCGGTTTTGGTAGCGGTTTTGGACAAACAAGACGAGATCCTAGTCAAAAATATGCACTAGATTTTGAGATTGAACTACCACTTAAGTTTCATGAAGCAGTTTTTGGATGTGAAAAACAGGTTGACATCACTTATAAAATACCTTGCAATGATTGTAAAGGAACTGGTGCCAAAGATGGCAAAATGGATACTTGTGACTATTGTGGCGGACAAGGACAAGTTGTCATGCGTCAGGGTCCTATGACTTTCGCGCAAACTTGTCCACAATGCCAAGGTAAGGGTAAAAAAATCGTCAAAAAATGTGTCAGTTGTCATGGCAAAGGATACAAAACCAAAGATGAAACAGTCACGATTAAGATCCCTGCCGGAGTTGACAGTGGAAACCGACTCAGGGCACAAGGCTACGGAAATGAAGATCGGCATGGACGCAGAGGCGATCTCTATCTCACTTTTTATGTCGAAGAGGATGCGACCTTTGTCAGAAATGGTAATGATATCTATATCGAAGTTCCCGTATTCTTTACTCAGGCTATCCTCGGAGGAGAAATCACTATCCCCTCACTCGACGGCGAACTCCAACTTGATCTCAAACCTGGGACAAAAGACAAAGAGCAATTTATTTTCGATAACGAGGGTGTCATAGATGTCCACAACAAGAGAAAAGGTCGTCTCATTGTTCAAGTACAATTGAAGCTTCCCAAAAAACTCAATGATGAACAAGAAAAGCTTCTTCTCAAACTCCAAGAGAGCTTCGGCGTAGAGAGTAGCCCACACAAAAGCTCTCTCGAAAATGCCTTCGATAGTGTCAAGGGATGGTTCAAGGGAGAGTAGTGCTTACACGCTACCTAAGGACTTTAGTCCAATGCCAATGAATTAAGCATGGCAGGGGTCATGTGTTGCAAAATCATCTTATCAAGAGGGTGGATTTTCAACTCTTAACCTCGGTTGAGTCATTGCCGTGTTTTAGCCGAGGTCAGGTGATTCATGATGCATTCGCTACGCTTCACACATCACAAATCACCAGACCCCTAATGTCTACTTAAATTCCTTATTTCATTGGCATTGTGCAGAAGCGAATGGGAACGAGACAACTCTATCTTTTTTTGAGATGTTCTCTTAGTTCATCTATGGATATATTCAACTTCTTAGCTACCATCTCTACTGAGAGATTGAACTCTTTTATCATTGTGGTAGCTGCCTCTACTATACCTTGCGATATCCCTTTGGTTATACCTCTAGCTTCACCTCTAGCTTCACCCTTAGTTATACCTCTAGCTTCACCTCTCTCCAAAGCTATCTGATAGCTTGGTAAATCCTCTAGTTTTGTAGTTCTTAGCATCTCTTCTGCCTCCTTTAGTCTCTCTTGTAGATCTCTGTTACTTGATAGAGTCTCTAATATGAGCATATATTTACTATGTCTATGCTCATCATCTTCTACTAGCTCTTCTAGTCTTGTTAGTATATATGTGAGTATATCCAACTCGTCTCTATCTTTGAAGTCGCACAGTATACTAAGTACTAGTGCATCTGGGTTATCCATAGATAGAAACTTTTGACAATCTATAGTGTGCATATCTACTATATTGTATCTAAAATTTAGATTTGTTTCAACTATATCTTCTTTCATTGATAGTTTTGGTTTACCTATATAGACTAGGTATTGATATATGGGTATAGTATCAAATCTTGTTCTTATATCTGTATAGTATCTCAGCATTCTTCTATCCATTAGAGCATCATTGCTATTTTGTATCTCTAGGTGCAGGATTGCTTTTTTGCCATCTATTTTGCATAGAGCTACTATATCAGCTTCTCTCTTCTCTATTCGTTGTAGTTCTTTATCTACAAACTCTATATCTGTTACGGATATCTCTAGGATGTACTTGGCTATATCTTCTGTGATTGTTTTGATAGTCTCTTTGGTGGTGATATCTTTTTTCATAGGGGGATTATATCGTATTTGTCTTTTTCTTTTATTTTGTAACTGATTATAACTATATCTTCTAGGTATGAAATCATTAGGATCTGGTAACAGCCATAGGGGTGTAGTTTTTAGTTTTGGATTTACTGAATAATTAGCTTATACCCAGATCAGCAATTCTAATTTAAGCTAAATTTTAGTAAAAAAACAACAAAAAAACAAAACCAAGCTTAAAAAAATATAAAACACATATATACCAAAAGTTCAAATTCAGTAAAAAACAGGTGATTTTTCATTTTTTAGATATAGAAGTAGCTAGAAAAGGTCAATTTTACTCAAAATTAGGACAAATTTAGTGCGTTAAGGAGCTTCTAGAGGATTATACTCCGCCTCTT
>QMKU01000134.1 GCA_003646525.1 Campylobacterota bacterium | reverse complement strand
TGTAAAAATGCTTCAAGATCTTCACCTAAATCCACAAACACACCATAAGGCTCGATATTGCTAACTGTAGCCGTTACAGTATCGCCCACGCCGATAATTTCGTCTATCTCTTTCCAAGGATCAGGATTGGCATCCTTGATAGAGAGTGATAAGTGTCTTTTTTTCTTATCATAGTCAAGTGCAAGTACACTCACTATATCGCCTTCATCGAAATATTTAGAAGGATTAACTGGTCCCTTGTGAGAAATCTGAGAATAGTGAACCAAACCGTCCATACCACCTACATCAACAAACATACCATAGCTTGTAATTTTTTTGATCGTACCTTCTACTACCTCTTTGCTCTCAAGAAGTCTATTTACAATCTCTTGTACTCTTGCTTTGTCTCGCTCGATCAACTCTTTACGAGAAACAACTACAGAGCTTTTGTCTTTATCAACTTTGACGATCACTGCTTTGACTTTTTTACCGATTGCATCAATTTTGGAGCTTAGGTACGAAAGTGTCCTTGGCATAAAGAACTCAAGTCCGTCACACTCAACAACATAACCGCCTTTATTCTTCTTTGTTACCACACCATCGATAATATACTCTTGCTCATCATCATATTCACCGATGAATTCGTTGAGTGCTACTCTTTTTTTCGCCAAATCATGAGAAACCATTGGTCTCTCACCTCTGTTTCCTGTGACAACAACATCTATTGTATCACCCTCTTTAAAGGTAAGTTCACCATCCTCATCTCTGATTTGATCAAGTGGGAGAGATGCTTCATTTTTCCTACCAATATCAACAATCGCTTGCTCTTCTTCTTCGACAATCTTAACGATTACACCCTCTACCAAATCACTCTTTGAGTCTGATTTTTTGAACGACTCCTCAAGCATCGCTTCAAAATCTACATCTTCTATTTCGATATCTTCGAACTTCATACTGCCACATCCTTATGTTAACCAAGTTTTGGGCGTTATTATACCTTTTTTTATTTAAAGTAATGGAATTTCATTAAGTCTGTATCTTATCTATCACATTCTGGACGATCCAATCAGGTGTCGAAGCACCGGCTGAAATACCACAAAGTTTTTTATCTACGAACCAGTTTTCTTGAAGTTCTCGTTCATTCTCTATCAAATAGCTATTTTCACAATAATTTTTGCATATTGAATGAAGTTGCTTAGTGTTGGAGGAGTGTTTCCCACCTATTACGATCATTACATCCGCCTTGCTAGCCAAATCTGCTGCTGCATCCTGATTTTCAAAAGTTGCATTACAGATCGTATTAAAGACACGCACCTCTTTGTGCTTCAATATCAAGGCAGAAGTAATTTTGAGAAAATCTTCTGGTTTTCTGGTAGTCTGAGCTACAACTGCTACTTTTGACTTGAGTGGAAGATCATCCAACTCCATCGCATCCAATACGATAAAAGCATCTTCTGATTTCTCAGCATAGCTGACCACCCCTTTGATCTCAGGGTGATTTTTGTCCCCAAAAATGACGATACTGTATCCCTCTCTGCTCATCTTTTCCACATCTTGCTGTGGTGTTCTGACATAGGGACAAGTTGCATCGATGATGGAGGTATCCTGAGCCTTGAGCGACGCAAGCTCTTTTTTTGGAATACCATGTGTCCGAATCACCACTGAGTCTTTATCATTGACATCTTTGAGCGACTCCGCCAATCCGATATCAAATCCCTCTTTGAGTCTATTGATCTCGTCTTTGTTGTGTATCAAGGGACCATAGGTTTTGCTGCCGGGATGCTCTTCAGCAATTTTGATCGCTCGTTTCACACCAAAACAAAAACCATACGAAGATGCAAGTTCTACTGTCATCTACCTGTCCCCCTATCTATTGAAGTCAACTGAGAAAGTATGTCAAAAAAATTAGGAAAAGAGGTATCAATACATGCTATATCTTCGATCTCCATACCATCAAGTAGTCCTGCAATAGCAAAACTCATAGCAATACGATGATCGCCATGGCTATCTATCACTGCTTTTTGCAATATGCCTCCTGTCACCGTATATCCATCCTCTTGTTCAGTACAAGCTATACCACAAGCTTCCAACCCCTTGACTACAGAGGCGATACGATCACTCTCTTTGACGCGAAGTTCTTTGGCATTTCGTATATCACTCGTGCCCTCAGCTACAGCCATGGCGACTGAAAGTGCCGGTAATTCATCGATGAGCCAAGCGATATTTTCTTCTACTGACACAGCTTTGAGTTTGCCGTTGTAGATCACTTCTATATCACCAATAGGTTCATAAATATTCTCATGCTCTTGATAAGTAATAGATGCACCCATACGCTCTAGTACTCTATATGCTTCAGTTCGTGTAGGGTTGAGTGTGGCATTTTTGATCACGACCCTAGAACCAGGAACGATCGCGGCCGCAACAGCAAAGAAAAAACCACTAGAGGGATCTGCTGGCACTGTAATGTTGAGGGGATTTAGAGGTTTTTGGAGGGGCTGAATCTCAATCCACCCCTCATTGATACTCCCCGACTCCTCTATAGTATTCACTTCTGCACCCATACCTCGCAACATTCGTTCTGTATGGTCACGACTCAAGAGTGACTCTTTGTAGTAGCTGACACCATCTGCCTGTAGTCCTGCCAATATCAATGCCGACTTAACCTGTGCAGAATCGATAGGAGATTCATAACGAAATGCCTCCACTTTGCCACCACGGATAGACAAAGGTGCCAAATTTCCCTCTTCTCTACCATCGATATTTGCCCCAATACTTCGCAGAGGTTTGACGATACGATTCATAGGGCGATGACGCAAATATCTATCACCTGTCAAGACAAATGAGCCTTCTACTCCGGATAATAATCCACAATAAAGACGCATCCCCGTCCCTGCATTGCCACAGTCAAGTACATCATCAGGTTCACTCAATCTCTCTGCAGGTGTGATCACAATCTCGCCTCCCGTTCTCTCTATCGTTGCACCTAATTGTGCTGCAATATTGAGAGAATTTATCGTATCTTCACCTTGTAGAAAATTATGAATTGTCGAAGGCTTATCACTCAAGAGAGAGAACATAGCACAACGGTGTGAAATTGATTTATCTGGTGCAATATCGGCACAGACTAAATCAAAAGCTTTTGATGCTGCCTCTATCTTGGCTTTTTTTATCGCAGTGTTGCTTGACATGATTGCTCCAATTTACGCATTACTTGAGACATTACAGATTCGATATCCTCTTCCTGAAGTGTTTGATGCATCGACTGTATAAAAAATCGAATAGTCAAACTCTTCTTGTCTCCTAGGGTATCATCTTCATAGATATCTACAGGATAATAATTTTTCAAAGTCTCAAGCTCCAAGGAGCCTATCTGCTCTTTTACTTGTGTATATAAAAGTGTTTTATCAATCACAATACTGAGATCTTTGTAAACACCCTGAAACTTAGAGATAGATTTTGCATTGATATGCAATGGCAAAAGTGCCGACATCTCAATCTCTGCAATGAAAGTATCATAGATACCGTAAGCTTCCCGTGCGACGGGGTGAAGCTTGGTCACATATCCACATTTGACACCCCGATAGAGAATGTCAGCAGATTGATAGGGGTGAATGAGAGCATTTTGATATGTACATTTCACAAGTTCAAAGGCACCTATCACTGAGCCGAGTTTCTCTATAAATGATGCAAAATTGATCATCGGTGCCTTGCCACTATTGGCAACACTCTCTGCAGCATTTTGACCACTAAAAATCAATGAGATCACCTCTTTTTCTTCTCGTTTATCATCAAATACTGCACCAATCTCAAAAAGACCTATAGATTTTGCCGTATAGTTAACATTTCGCTTGACTGCCTCAAGCAGATTGACCGAGATAGTTGTTCTTAGTGTATTTAAATCTTCTGCAATAGGATTCGTAACATCCAACTCTTTTGGAAGTGTTGTAAATCCATACGCTTCAAGTTTACTTCGGTCAGCAAAAAGATAACTAATGTTTTCATGCAAGCCTGTGGCTGTTGCCCGATATCGTAATGCTTTCTTGAAAGCATAATAAGAGAGTGTTTCATTTAGCTGGTTTGATTCGACAAAGGTCAGTGGTTTGGCATCAATATTATTGATGCCGATAATACGGACAATCTCTTCTGTAATATCTTGAATATTTTTGATATCATGACGAAAACGAGGTACTTTGACAGTAATTTCTTCATCCTCATAATGAGAGATATCAAAACCAAGTTTTTTGAGAATCATCACTATTTTTCTACTCTCGATCTTTTGACCAATCAAAGAACAAACCTCTTCACAATCAACAGCAATACGAGTAGGCTCCCATGCTGATGTCATATTGAGATGTCCATCATAACATTTGCATGGAGAGTTTGTCTCCAAAATATAGGCCAAATACTCCATGCCAAACTGCAATGCAGATTCACTCCCTCTGGAAGTTTTATAGTAAAGTTCATCTTTTTTATAGTTTTGCTGAGCGACTGCTTCTACCAAAAGATCTGGATGAATATAACTTGACTCAAACAATAACAGGCTACTGTTTTCCGTTCCTCTCTCAAGCGAACTCTGATTGACACCCACTATACTTACGGGTTCCTGTTTGATATCTACCTTTACTATCCCCTGTGCCTCATTCAAGACTTTGATATAAATTTTATCATCTTCTTTGAGTAGTTGACCATCATAGGCACGCAGTATAACACCTGTAGCATGGATAGCATAGTGCAATAAATTATCCAATCTATCGCCTATTTCGATCTCTACCATTGCTAGACGAAGAGTAATCAAAAGAGGTGTATTGACCTGTTCTACCGTAGCCAATCCATAACAGAGATCTGCTTCGATATCACCTTTGATATGAATATCCGCTACTCTAGCGATACCTGGCTTTTCTCGACTTTCATTGCGGTATTCAAAAGAAATAAGTTCTCGATCTAGTGCCACACTCAAATCTCTAGCAACACCATGAATGCTGAGACAATCACCTCGATTGGCTGTCAACTCTAGCTC
>QMKU01000133.1 GCA_003646525.1 Campylobacterota bacterium | reverse complement strand
CAATTGGTTGAAATGATGGGTGGAATTATCCGTGTTGAAAGCGAATATGGCAAAGGGAGTCGATTTATTTTTACTATCGAGTCTCATCAGCAAAAAGAGAAGAGAAGATATCGTCTTCCTAGCAAAAGCTTGATGAACAAATCTGTACTGATCATCGATGGTAGCAGAGATACGAGCAAATCTTTAGCAGAAATGTTAGCTTACTTTCACTATGAATCGATCACTACTTCTAGCGTAAAAGAGGCCAATCAAAAGATTGCAACACATCAGTTTGATATTGTTTTTATAGATTATGATTTGATAAAAAAATGCGATCAGGATATCTCTCAAAAAAATTGTACTGGCAGAGTTGCCTTAATGAAAAGCGGTGTCGCACTGAGCAATGAGACAATTATCAACGATATTCATATTCAAGCTCATCTATCCAAACCTTTCACTCAACAAATGGTTTTTTCTGTCATTCTTGAACTATATGGAGAGAAGCCTGCCCAAGAAGCATCACTCAAGGATTTACAAAAAAAAGATTTACAATCACTCAAGGGAAATCATATTTTTGTTGCAGAAGATAACAAGATCAACCAAGCTACCATTCTCTCCATGCTCAAAGATACTGGCATTCAAGTTTCACTCTTTGATAATGGACAAGATCTCCTAGACCAACTCACCACCAAAGGCAGCATTGACTTTATTCTCATGGATACGGATATGCCTATTATGGACGGATACGAAGCAACTATTCAAATCAAAAAGAATAAAGCTTATAATAATATTCCTATCATTGCATTATTGGCAAGCACCTTAAAAAAAGATATAGATCGGACGGTGAAGATTGGAATGAATGGTTATATATGTAAGCCCATCAATGCCAATATACTTTATTCTTTCTTGTTGAAATATGTTGAACCAAAAACTTGCAATGGTGTATGAAATTAATTTTTATTGTTGACTATATCTGCACCCACTTAGATTTAGATATAATCATACCCTAAAATTCTAAAGTTACATAAAAAAGGAATCTACTATGATACACAAAATCTATCGCTATTTATTAGGTGTGGCATTAGCACTATTTATTGTAGGCTGTGGAGGGAGTTCATCTTCAGTCGATCATCTTGTCGAGGAGTTAGGCATAGGGGTGGATACCTTTGACGAAAATGAAAAATCTTATCTCTACAATCTTTTTCAAACAGAATACTACTGGAACGATAAAGTATCTGACTCTTTTGACTACACTCCTTATACAGAACCTCAACCGATGATTGATGACTTGAAATATTCTGCATTGGATCGTTGGAGTTTTGCACTGACTAGGCAGGAGTATGACAACATGGCGACACAGCAGACTTCGGGATTTGGATTTAGCTCTGATGTGGATTTCACTGTCTACATGACGAATATCGGTTCCCCTGCCGAGAGTGCTGGGCTGCTCCGGGGCGATAGGATCACAGAGATCAATGGTCAACCTATCACGAATGCACTGTTGGCACAGGCGAGTCAAAACATCAATCAAAGTACAGATTTTACCCTCGATAGACAGGGGTTCCCTGTGGCACTCAGTATCACATCACAACACTACAGCTTCAGCGTGATCTCCTACTCTACCGTTCAATCTCCTGCTGGCAGTAGCGTCGGCTATTTACGCTTTGATGAGTTTACTGAAAATGCTACCTTTGAGTTAGAAGAGGCGTTTACTTTCTTCAAAACACAAAATATCAACAAGCTGGTCGTGGATCTCCGCTACAATCCTGGAGGTTCCATCAATACCGCATCAATTTTTCTGGATAAACTTGGCGGTAGCCTCAATGGAAAAGTTCAATTTTCAATGTTTTGGAACCCCCAAAGTTCTAGTCAAAATGAAACACTCTATTTTGACACAGACAGCAATAGTATGACACCTATGAAGCTCGTATTTCTTACCACTGGAAACAGTGCCTCGGCAAGCGAACTAGCAATCAATACTATGAAGCCCTATCTAGGTAACAATGTTGCCATCGTCGGAGAAACAACACACGGCAAACCAGTTGGTATGGCAGGACGAACCAATGGTTCTTATATCTATTTTCTGATCAATTTTATGGTTGAAAATTCTATCGGATTCTATGACTATTTCAATGGTTTGCCACCTGACTGTGCCGTGAGTGATACAGACTATACCCACGCACTTGGTGATCCTGCTGAAGCACTCCTGCACGAAGCACTCTATTATATCGACAATGGTCACTGTTAAGTCTAAGAAATAATCTTAAGTAAATATTAATATATAAATGATTATAGTTACAGTATTATAAAATTGACCATAAAAGGGTGATATATGCTAAAAAGATTACTTTTGACTCTACTGTTGTTCACAGCCGTACTAAGTGCCACTACCTCAACTCGTGAGAGTGTTGCCAAACTCTATATTGCTACTTTTGATCGTGCACCTGATGCAGCAGGTCTGGAGTATTGGCTCAAGTCTAGTCTCAGCCTCGAAGAGATTTCTGCTAGCTTCTTTGGACAAGAGGAGACTAGAAAAAAATATCCTGATGAGTTTAGTGATGATGATTTCATAATCGAAGTCTATGTCAATCTCTTTGAACATACGGCTGACAGTGAAGGATTTAACTACTGGTTGACTCAGTTGAGTGGTGGTCATGTCACTCGTGCCAATTTTATACTAGCACTGATCAATGGTGCCAAAGGTGATGACGCAGAAATCCTAGAGAACAAGACTGATATCGCTCTAAAGTCTTTAGATAAAGTTATCACTATCTATATACATGGATTTAGCAAAACAGGGTATAGAAGAGCTGGTATTTATGGAGAGAGTACTCCTATCAATAGAGATGAGAAGATAGTAAATTTTGCAGGGTTTTCTATAGAATATGAGGGTGCCGACACAAACCTGGATGACAATATCATCGTCTCAACATCCTATTATGGTGATCAAGTGCCTGATTATTATACTCAACAGGATATAAAAGATATTGAAAATGTAACTGCACTTTATGGTGGAGGTATTCCCCGTTATTCATTGATAGTTGCAAAATTTGCAAAACATATTATGGCAGAAAGTGGTGCCAATAGAGTCAACTTCTTGAGTGTAAGCATGGGTTCTCTGGTGACTAGATGGATGATAGAGAAAAATCTGGAAAATTTGTCCATAGAAGACAAAATATCCAAATGGCTCTCTATAGAGGGGGTTGTCACGGGAAACTATGTAGCAAGTGATGATACGCTTATCAATCTTGTTGGTACTTATGAGAAACAATCACCAGAAATTGAGCATATGGGCTATGCGTGGATCAATGCAAACCTTGGCAATAGAGTAGTTGGAGATAGTTCATATTATCAAAATATTCAACTTGGATTTGAGAGTTCAACAAAAGATGATGCTCTCCAAGGAGTGCTTTCAGGATATCTGATACTGAAAGGTCAATTCTATGCCAATGATGGATATCAAATAGTAAAAGATACTTTTTTTAGAATCGATAAAGAGGAGTATCTTTTTCATGCACTTCCTCCAGTTCATAGCTATTTTCACGAAAATCATACAGGATTGAAAGAAAATCCTGCTGCTTGGATGCAGGCGGCACTGTTTTTTACAGCCGACAGAAGAGCTAGGATTACACTGACCAAAGTGACAGTAGATAATATTTACGAGAGTGTTGAGTTGCTACCGGCAGAGGTGGTATTTGCCAGTAGTATTACATCCCCCAAACTTTATGATATGGCAGGTATCATAAAAGCCGTAGATAAAAGAGATATAGATGGTGGTGCATTGCCAGTAAATCTATACAGTAATAATGGCGATACCAATATGCTGAATCAAGAGATATTTGATGGTTTTGTCAGGGCAGATGAGAGTAGGCTTTTAGTAAGTCTAAATGTATATGAGATCGATAATAGTGTCAAATACAATATAAAAGAGAATAGTGTCAACGATATGGAAGATATTGGAGGTGATAGTTTTGATATTCCAGTAGAAGATGGAGTATATGGAGTTTCAGGTAGTGGCTGGCGTGGAGAGGTAAAGGTAGAGGTGTTTAGCTATTAAGGCTAACCCAACGAGATAAACACCAAAATAGCTTTATGGGGTTTTTCATAGACAAGGCAATCCGTTTGCAGTTTTGTTTTTTATTGGCATAGATTAAGCCGTCCTGCTTTTTTGAGGGCTTTAAGTTGGGGTATTATGCTTCTCACCAAAAAGATATTTTATAGTTGTATAAAACTCATTATACCTATTGTCTTTTTTTTCTAAAAATTTTTTTGCAAATATTTGAGCATCATTTTTTGATACTTCTTCCAAGGTAATAGGGTCTATGATGAATGGTTCAATAGCTTTATTTCTCAAGCTATTTAATTTATCAATACCAAGTTGTAAATGCCTTATTGTTTGCTGTGAAGCTTCATCTGTATGTTCAATTGTACCGTCAGGATTGTATTTAAATTTTTTCTCACAATCTATATCTAATGGAGTAATACTAATAATATTATTGGCTTTACTGTTTCCGCAATGCCTTGGTTCACCTTGAGAAAGTATTCTTTGGCAAGAACATAACATATTGTAAAAATCTAGATCATTGTTAATTTCACTACATTGTGGGTCCAAGTGTTCAAATGGTATAAATATTGTGTATATTCAACGACTGACCTTTAGAGTTGACCCGTAGAGTAAGGAGAAATATCTCATAAGCAAACTACACATAATCACTGCTTTGATATAATAAAAGATATTATTTTAAGAGGTATATACTAATGGAATTAGAACTAAAAACAGATAGGATAGGTTAATGAAATTAAGTATTTTAGATGTTAGAAAGAATATAAATAGTACCTACTGTGATAGAGGTATGAGTTACTATAACATAGGCAGGGTTACAAGATGCCTATTGCAAGATAATAATAGTGATAACGCTATGATTTTGCTAGGCTCGGTCAAGGGCTCTGGCATGAACCTCTATAGTCAAGAGATTAAGATAAATTACAATCAGGGGATTATCATAAGAGGTGAGTGTAGTT
>QMKU01000132.1 GCA_003646525.1 Campylobacterota bacterium | reverse complement strand
ATGGGAGATCCTTTAGATAATTAATTCAGAGTATTTTACTCTTATTTGTGTAATTTTAGCAAAAAAACCTCTATTAAACCTTTAATCTTCCACTATTATTTATTTCTACTTGATAAAAATCAATGAGATTATACGGAAAAAAGTCTATAATGCGAAAAAATATAATAAGGAATATAGCAATGAAATACCCTGCTTTTTTTGATCAAGTCGAATCGATAAAACTCCAAGATCCCCTCAGTAACTTTCTAGGTGCATTTGAAAATGGAGAACTTGAGATGACTTATCTGGAGTGTGTTAAACAGGCAGGACACTCCTGCCCTACTGTAGCAGGTGCATATCTCATGGCACTCAAAGGGCTAGAATCACTCTATCCCGATGCACTACCCCAACGAGGATATGTCAAAGTTGAGATGAAAGATAGTGAAACTCATGGTGTCACAGGCGTGATATGTAATACCGTCGCTTTTATCGTCGGAGCTAGTGGTGCAGGCGGATTCAAAGGTCTCCAAGGCAATATGAGCCGAAATGATCTTATCACCTATGATGTTGATATCACACGAGAAATACGCTTGACTCGTATCGACACAGGAGCGAGTGTAGAGATAGATTATGATCCATCAAGTATAGCACCCTCTGCCGATATGCAACCTCTCATGGGGAAAATGATGCAGCAGATAGCAACAGACGAAGAGAAAAGAGCTTTTGGTCTACTCTGGCAAGAGCGCGTTGGGAAAATATTACTTGGCAAAGAGAACTGGAATACAATTATTACACTCTCATAAAAAAAGGATAATTTATGACAATATCAAGCTATATGAAAGATGAGCATCGCGAGTGTGACACACTTTTTGCTGGTGCGGAAGAGGCTATTGCCTTGAATAAATGGGAGGTAGGGGAGAAGCGATTTTTAGCTTTTGCTAACGAAACACTCACACATTTCAAAAAAGAGGAGGAGGAGCTTTTTCCTACTTTTGAGGCGCAGACAGGCAATACTCAAGGACCAACCCAAGTCATGCGTTTTGAGCATGAGCAAGTCAAAGGACTCATCGGAAAAATGGCTGAAGTACTTGAGAAAAAAGATAGAGATGCCTATCTTTCGCTAGCAGAGTCTATGATGATTCTCTTGCAGCAACACAATATGAAAGAGGAGCAGATGCTCTACTCTATGTGTGACAACATCTTGCCTCCTGAGATCAAAGAGGAGACACTTGCCAAGATGAAAGAGGTTACGATTTGAGCGAGAACACCCCTTCTAAAGTGTTTCTGGATGCGAGAAACCTTGAGCATCCTAAGCCTCTAGAACAGGCGATCGTCGCACTAAGAGAACTTGGTGACCATAGCTATTTTTACATGCTTCATCGCAAAAATCCCATCCCGCTTCTCAGTCTTGCTGAAGGTCAAAATTTCAAACTTCTTAGCTATAAGGAGAGTGAAGGCATTTGGCATATCCTGATCAGCAAGAACAGAGAGATAAATCTCAATAATTTGATTGAAAAATCGATCTAGTCGAGTCTTTTATGTTTCAACAAAATGGACTCTCACTAGATCAGGCTCCTCCAATCTCTGTCGTTTTTCATCTCTTTCTGATAGCATCTTTTTTTGGTATTTTGGCAGGATTTATGATCCTTTTTTACCAAGAGACGATTTTTGACTCTGCCTCTGTAGGCGCAATAACCCTCACGCATACATTGACACTAGGAGTTATGGTCTCTTTTATGTTGGGGGCACTTTTCCAAATGCTTCCTGTTATTGCTGGAGTAGTCCTCAGTTCACCTATCAAGCGTTCATGGTGGATTCAGGTACCTTTCGCCCTGGGTATGATCATACTCTTGCTTGTATTCAACTTCACTGCTTATAGTCAACTATATAGCGTCGCATCACTGCTCCTTGGCAGTAGTCTGCTTGGGGCTATTGGCATAATGCTCCATAAACTTATCAAACTTCCTCACCATAGCGCCTCTTCACACGGTATGATGGTGGCTCTTCTGGCTTTTGCCATAACCATCCTGTTGGCACTCTACCTGACGGCCACACTGAGTGGTCTTGCTCAAGGCAGTTATTACACACAAGTCAAAACACTCCATTATCATTTTGGGCTCATGGGATGGGTGGCACTTTTGATCATTTCGATCTCTTTTCAAGTGGTTGAAATGTTTTATGTCACCCCTCCTTATCCAAAGATATTATCACGATACTTGACTGGAACGATGGTCTTTTTATTGCTTCTCAAAATTCCACTGGCTTTTCTTTTGCCTTCTGCAATCATAACAATCAATACTCTACTCGCACTTTTGCTAGTAAGTTTTGCTGTAATTACACTCTATAGATTTTCTCAACGAAAGCGTCCACTTGCAGATGCTAGCATGTGGTTTTGGAGACTAGGAATGGGAAGTTTAATACTCGCTATGCTTCTCTGGATCATTTCTGCGTTTATTTCTCATCCACTTATGGCATCTGTCACTTACATCGCCTTTGCCTCCTTTGCTCTCAGTGTCGTTTTTGCCATGTTTTACAAGATCGTTCCATTCTTGACATGGTTTCATCTCAATGCCCAAGGTTATTACACTGCCCCAATGATGCACGAAGTGATCCATCCCAAAACTGCTAAAAAACATTTTTGGATTCACCGGGCTATGGTTATCATACTATTACTATCTCTATTTATTGGGAAATTGATCTTTATTGCAGGGGTGCTGACAATACTATCATTTGGGTGGATTTCATATCAGATAATTCACGCTCATCTACTCTATCGCAAGACAGAGAAGAGTGGCGAGAAGTTTGATATGGGGAAATAAGGGCTATACGCCGCCCATGATATCTCTCACTACTTCACGATCATCAAAATGGTGTTTGGCTCCTTTGATCTCTTGATACTCTTCATCACCCTTGCCCAGAATCAATAGCACTTCATCTTTGTCAAGTCCCTCAAGTGCCATCCTGATCGCAAGTTTACGATCAGGAGTCGCCACAACATTTTCTTTGCCACGCAGTCCTACCAAAATATCTTCCAAGATCATCTCTGGGACTTCATCTCGGGGGTTGTCACTAGTGACATAGATTTTATTCGCAAAACGACCTGCTACAGCACCCATGCGAGGACGCTTTGTCTTGTCTCTGTTCCCACCAGCACCAAAAACTACTGAGATATCCCTATCTTTGATACTATTGAGTACCTGATACATTCCATCATCTGTATGGGCAAAATCTACGATCACCAATGGATCACGATTAATAACTTCCATACGACCTGCTACACCTGCAAAATATTTTACAACTTCACATACTTCTTCAATCTTACGACCTGTCAACATCACTACAGAACCGACTGCTGCCGTAAGATTGAAGAGGTTGAATAGACCGACCATGGGAGATTGGAAGGTTGCCTCTTCTTGAAGATGCTTTACGCCTGCTGTGATGCCGTGTATCAGGGAAAAGGCTTGCACCTTGAATGTTGCAGGCTCATCCACTCCATAGCTCTGGGCACCGATAGGATTGTAAGTGATATTTTTAATATCATCCTTGTTGAGTAGTTTGGGCGTGTCATCAGCAAAAAAGAGGCTCTTGACCCGTCGATACTCCTCAACGGTACCGTGATAATCAAGATGATCGCTACTGACATTGGTATGGACTTTCAGCGCAAAAGTAATTCCTTCAATGCGCTTTTGATGAATCGCATGTGAACTCACCTCCATAATAAAATAGTTACACCCTAGATCCATCGTCTGCTTCATATTGTGCAGTGTTTCTAGGAGAGAAGGTGTTGTCATACTCTTCTCTTCGATACGCTTATCATCGGCAAACAAACCCCTCGTTCCCTGAAGAGCTGGCTTTTCATTCAAATCCAACAAGAAAGAGTAGATCGCTGCCGTGACAGTTGTCTTGCCGTTGGTTCCAGTCACACCAACTATTTTGAGTCGCTCCAATTGCCAAAAATTGATCAACTCTGTAGCATCAATAAAAGGAGGTTTATCTTCTATCTTTTCGTAGTAGTGGCTATTTTGTGCTGTTTTGAAAAAAAGTATCTGCTCATTAATCTCTGTCGTATCATCAGTAATACTATTGAAGCCATTATAGTCAAGTGAAAGCCTCATTTACTCTCTCCTCCTACTGCATGATACAGTGCATAAATCTCTTGATCGTCACCAAAGGTTCCAGAGGCAGCATCCAAATAGTTAAGTGCCATATCCCTGAAGCCTTCACTAGACAGATGTTTAATAAAATCTATGAATTCATCCCTGTTAGCGATGACAACTTTGGTGGAAAACATAATATCCTCAAATGCCTGCTTGAAACTACCGCGCGAATCAACAATCAACATAAAATCCTTATATCGTATCCCATCTTCATAGTCGGCCTGCTCTTTGAGTGGGTCTATAAGTAGCTCCTGCAAACTATTCTTGGAATTATCTAGCGTATGTATCAGGTTATCAATGATCTCTGCAGCATCATCCTGCTCTGTTTTAATCACTTGATAATAGTCAAAAAGAGCCTGAGCATCATCCTCACTGTCCAATCCAAGATCACTCAGGTAGACACCTACTTTTGCTTCGCCAAGTTCAGGATGATCCTTCAAGATCAATCCATAGCTCCGAAGAGACCGATGATACTCTCCGTTTACAAATTGCTCTTCAGCTCGCTTTAACAGACTGTTTTTATTCGTTTTTATCATTCCTATCCTAACTGTTCAAGCTTATCTTCCCATCCTACGGGGACATTTATTACCGTGAGTTCTGGGTGTATCAATGTCTTCATCTGCTTCTCTACGCCATATTTCAGCGTTGTGCCACTGCTAGCACAACCTACGCAAGCACCCTGCAGTTGTACATATATGGTTCCACTAAGAATATCGATCAATTGAATATCTCCGCCATCTAGCTTGATAGAAGGTCGTACTTTTTCTATAACGCTCTCTACTGCAGGCTTTAACTCTTCATCTGTAAATGGTATCAAGCTTTCTCCTTCTTAATCTTTCTTTTGAGTTTGATTATACCTAATTATAATTATTGTGCTCTTTATATAT
>QMKU01000131.1 GCA_003646525.1 Campylobacterota bacterium | reverse complement strand
GTATACCAAACAGAATTGGCGGACAATGCCTTTACACTATTAGGAAGTGGAATGACCGTTATCGGTGAGCAGGCTGCATGGGTTTCTCAAGCCTTTGTTGATGCTTCTGGTGGCATGGATAAGGCTTTGTCCAACGTTCAAGGGTTTATAGACGGTTTCTACACAGATGCTGAAAAACAAGCGTTAAGAGTAGATAAATTGTCAAGTACAGGGTTATTTGGCAGTGAAGAATTGTACAAAGCACAAGTCAAGGCACTCACGGCTGGGTCTGCCGGTGGTGATGTCGGGGCTGCAAAACAATTAGCTGAACTACTAAGACTACAAAGTGAATACAGAGACTACTACGACTATATCAATACAGCGGAGCAGGATTCACTTGACAAAAGAAAAGAGGCGGCCGAGGAAGAGTTGGCTTTTCATGAAGATATTTTGTCGAGAATTGAAAGTGCATACACCGGGGCATTAAACTACATGACTAATACAGAAAAGTCAGTGGCGTTGGCAAGCATTGCCAAAACAAAACTAGAGTCAGGCGACACTCAAGGGTATTTCGACACTTTATATAATCAGTTGGAGTATGATAAGTCAACTTCTGCTACAAAAGAAGATTATGTTCCTAAATTTGAGAGTTATATAGCAGAACTTGAAAATGCAGACTACGAAAAAAAGACTCTAGACGATGTGGTTGACAAGCTGGATGAGCTAATTGACGCTACAGAAGGTGCAAGTTACCAGGAACCACTTGGTACACAATATTATGAAGGAGCAAGAGTATAATGAAAATATCTATAATTAACAGTATTAACAGAACAGGAACTAATGTTGTGGATAATACGGAATTATTTGACCCCACTATACATAGGAACTTTGCCCCAAATGCAAAAATGAAATTTGATGATCATATTTGGCAGAATGTAGGGAATATTATTTACATTCCTGATTATGACCCGTCAAATACAACATATAGTGCGGGAGACCTTGTTTATGACAACAGTGATAACCGTATAAAAAAAGTTGTTGAGTATGGTACTTATAAAGTTCCAAAGCAACCAGAGGATTACACTTCAGGCGTTGAAGATGTCTCAACACCTATAGATGACTGGACAAAAAGGTACGTGAAGATCTTTGAAAATTATCCAACAAATAACGATTATACAGTAGAAGGGGTACAGCACGTTTTTTATGACAATATTGCACTTAATGGCGGAGTTGACCAGTTTTTGTTTCCTACTCCTCCTCCTCCGTATTACCATGGTGTGCATATAAAGGTAATACTTGAAATAAACAACAGTACACCTGAGTATATTTGTGAACTTCTAACTTCAAAATATTTTTACTTTCATAGTGTTATCCTAAGAGGAAGCACTTTATATGGTAGGACGTGGTGTGATGCTGCTGTTGAATATAATGACATACAGGGGAGTGCTATTTTAGAGCCTGTAACCCACATTGGTCAGATAGACGGGTTTGTGAAAGTAAAGACTACAAATGACAATGCACCTTTTGACGGTACCATTTACAATGCAGCTAACCAAGAGGGGACTATGAGTTATTCTTTTGATGTGAGTGGTTCTTTTGATACTGTTGCACTGGCTGGGGTTATTGGGGCAACGGCTACTGTTTATTTTAAAAATGAAGCTGGAACCATTATTGACACAGTTAGTGATTACCCAATAAACAACAGCAGAGGTAACATAAACCTTCCTCCATACCCCACTACCATAGTAGTTTATTCTAATACTGTTATTACAAACGGTGGGTCGATCACTGTAGAGGTGAATGAGGTTGCTACAGGGGAAATGACAAGAATTGGTGAAATAGCTTGCGGCTTGTCTGTCGGGGCTGGGTTCAGTAATTTGAATTTTAGCACATCTTTTAAAGACCATAGTCCGAAAAATGTAGATACGTGGGGAAATGTAGAATACATAAACGGGGTGAAAGTGTTTACCTATAGTGCTTCTTGTGATGTGGACGTTTCTGACTATGACAATATGGCAAGGCTCATGGCTTCTCTTGGTCAAAGTAAGGTGATAGTAAATGGGTCAGATACAACAAACAATGCTGCACCTGATGGACTTACTGTGTTTAGTGCAACAATGTTACTTGGACGCATAAGCGGGTTCACGCTAAAGACGAATGTAAAGAATGGCAGAATGTCCCCACTTGCATCATATAACTTCCTGTTGACGGAGATAACATAATGCCTAAGATATTGACATCCTACAAAAAAGGATATAAGCCGTTACCCTCTGAGCTGATAGCTGGACAACAACTAGCTATCAATTTTACAGACCAGATAATCTATGGAAAAAGAGAAGACGGGAAAGTTGTTCCACTTGGTTATTTACCCGATGCTAACGGTCGAGCTTCTACAGGTGTTCAGTTTAACCTACAGTTTGAAAAACCAATGGTTTCGTGCGATACTTCATGGGAGCCTGTCAATCCTGAATTGAATTTTTGGTTATTTGAACAGCAGCCCGATGGTGAGGTAATAGCAACCAGTTATGTACCTGCAAGAATGTTACTTAAAGTTGTAGGCGGTACTTTTGATGGTGTTGACCAAACTGAGGTCATAGCAGGGTCAGAGATACCTGCTTTTGTGGATGTGACAGGTACAAAGAGTGAGACTTTTCAAACAGTAATAGAGCTGTATGACCTTGACAACTCTGCTACTGTACCATTTTTAAGAGCTACTGTAAATTACATGAAGGAAGCGGGGGCCGGATTATCACAATGGATAAGCACAACGGGTCCTGTGAATTATGTCAAGACATCAAGTGGCTGGGTTAGCTCTGCCAAGTCATATATAACTGGAAACTTTTTTCTGGAAGATGGGTCAAAAGTATATAAGACATGGGAAGTTACGCTGGATACATTTAATGGCAATCTAACAGGTACATTGGATGCAACAAAAACAGATGATCCCAATAACGATATAATAGTAAGTGAAACAGGTGAGGGTAGTTCATCATTTAGGATGAATTTTGTTTCTTCTGATGGCAGAGAGATAGCCCAAACGTGTACTTCTATTAAGGATGGAAGTGATGGAACGGGTGATGAGGGTGCAAGAGGTGCTAGTTTATTTGCCTATGACATCTACAATACAAACTACAGTGATAGTACAAGCATATCAAAAGGTTTGGCTATTACCAAATATAGACCAACGGGGACTTTGGATTGGTTAACAGCTTACTCAAATATGGATACTGTTACTGAACTGATGAACTACATACTGCCTTTTCAGGTATATAAGCAAGTGCGAAGTGACCAGTTTAGTTTTGCATTGTATAAAAGTACATCTGGCGGGCAAGAGCCTGTTACGATGGGCTACACTATGTGTACAACAACAAATACATCATACAATGACAGCCAATGGGATTTTAACATTAAACTATATGTTGATGGCTCTATGCTTGTTGCCGGGACTGTGTACTCAGGAGCTATACAGACAGGGGCTATAACAGCAGAGAAACTTGATGCTGGTGCCATAGACATCAATAACAAAGGATACGTTGATAGTGGCAAGTATGTGGCTAGATTTAGTGATGGTGGGAACTCTGGCTCTCTTACTTCTGTATTGGTTGCTACTGCATATAGCGGGAATGACTGTAATGCTGCTAGATTTGGGAATGGCGATACTGGCAAGGGTACTATCTATGCGTATAATGCGGGCAGTACTACGGCAAATGGTGGTAAAGGTTCGCCTGTTTTACAATGCTATACGAGTAACGGGGCAGGTAGCAATGCCACAATATATAACACTGGGGACATAGACTGTCACGACCTAAGTGCAGCACTTGTTAAGTCAGGTGGGTTTGAGGTAAACAACTTTTCAAAAGCGTTTGTCGTATTTAGTGGTGCTGGCACTATAAAACAAAGCAAGGGGGTAACATCTGTGAATTACGAAAGTGTAGGGCATTACAAGGTTGATATACCAAATCAAGGAAATACAGATTATGGGGTATTGGTTTCTACGACCCAAAATTCAGGGACAAGCATGGGGTGCACAAGAGACATAACAACTACTAGTTTTAAAGTTATATGCGTTGACCATCTTGGTACGGCTTTAGACCCTGACAAAATAACAGTTGAGATAATCAACTATAACGGAGTATAAAATGGCAGCATTTCCAAGTAATATAGCCTGTTCTGTAACATCGGGTTTTAATGAGAGTTTCCCGAAAGTAAATAGATACCTTGGTGGGGAAAAATATGTACACTTGTCAACAGGTAGGGTTACTATTTCTATAGAGTCCCACTCAGATATGGAGTTATTCTCCTCATGGTATATTGACGATATATCGTGGGGGGTTGACCCGTTCACTATATCACTCCCCTTTTTCGGGGTGATTCGGGACTGGAACGTGAGACTTACAAAAGAGATAAATACAAAACCAAACAGCAAGGCGGTGTTTCATAGGTATATATCTATGGAGCTGGAAATACTGGACGACATAAGTGCGTACATAAATTAAAAGGAAATAAAATGGCAACACTATCAATAAAACTTAACTTAGTAGAGGGTATTTGGCAAGAGGTAGGATCATATAGCATCGATGCACAGAAAGACCCAAGTAGCACTATTGAATTAGTCAATGCAGACGCACTTCCTGTAGGAGATGTACCTGAGGCTATGATATATGCACAGACCACACAAATAAGACTGCAAGCTCCGGCAAGTGGTTCTTTATATGTGAGAGTGAGATACGGCACTGGCTCTTTGAAGTTCTACGAGGTGTAATATGCCTGAACTTACATTAGGGCTTAGGCTCGATGAGATCGGAGGCGTTGGCGGTGGAACAAATACTCCCACTAATTGTATGCTGATAACACAACACCCTACCAATGCAAATGTTATCGGGTACAGCTCTGACTTCCTTAACGGTGGTGCAGAGGCTTATGGTACTATGATACCTAACACTACTGCAGATGGTACTTTTATTTATTCATATGAGATAGATCATAGCAATGGATTGTTCACACTTAGATTTGGTGAAGATGCTGTAACTCAGATACCTAATGTTAC
>QMKU01000130.1 GCA_003646525.1 Campylobacterota bacterium | reverse complement strand
TGAATATAATTAATCTTAGCAATCATTATAGCATCTGTCTGTATGAGTTTTGGCTGATAGCCCTCTTGCCATATCTGATAAGTTCTATCTGTTTTATGAGCTTTTTTATAAAATCTAAACTGTTCCAATAGTGTTTGAGCATTCTCTTTTTGTAAGAGTTTTAGAAGAGCTTTTGCAGTAAATGATTTAAAGTGTCTCATACTCTTACCTATATCATCGCTTTGAGCAATAATATGTAAATGATTTTCAAGTATGACATAGGCATATAGTTTTAGGTTTTCTTCTTTTTGTAGATGTTTTAAACTATCTATTATTATTTGTACACTTTCTTTTCTTGTAAATATCGGTAGCCAATTTAAAATGGTACAAGTTAGAAGATGTGGATGTGTTGGTTCATATATTTTATATCGTGATCTTCCCATATAGTATTGTATCTTTTTTAGGGTTAAGAGTCTGCTTTGTTACTATTACTCTCGTATGCATTCCCACCGAGGACGGATGGGAACGAGTGAAAGTCCCTGCTCCGAATATCTATTTTTTTGGTATTTTAAATTTGTATTCCTTACCTACGGTGTGAAGTCTCCTTGAATCTCAGAAAAATAGTTGGATAGGTCTGAGAGTTTTTCTTTCGATACTTACTATTGCTATTTTTGTTTTCTAAATCATTCTCACACTTTTTTAGTGCTCTTGCCATCTCCATAGATGCAATGGTATTTGCTATATCTGCGATGGCATTAGCTTTATCGATCTCTACAGTTACGATAGAATTTGTGATCTTTGTAACTGATTTTACTTTGACTCTATTGGGTGAAGTGTGGTGAGGAGTGGGATGAGGTGCATTGGCTGTTTTGTGGAGAGTTCTTGTTTCTACTCTAGGGAGTAACTGGGCGATCTCAGCTGTAGAGACGGCTCTTGCTACTTCAACGGCAGATACTGCTCTTGCTATCTCGACAGCAGAAATATTTTTTGCGATAGAGAGTGCTTCTTTCGGATGCAAGAGTGTTTTGGGTGATTCGCTTTTGCTTAATTCTACAGATTCTGTTGCACTGATGATCTGTTCTGTTGCATTGGCTTTAGCAATTTCTACAGAAGCCACTGCCTTGGATATCTTTGCAAACGCCTCTGCTTTTGTTTTTTTGAGCTTCCCCTTGTTCTGCCCATCTTCTGACGAGAGCATCTGTGTAGCGATTTTGACAGAAGCTACAGCTTCTGCTATCTTGGCAGCTGCATTTGCCTTGGCTACTTCTACATAAGCCACTGCTTTTGCAATATTTGCAATAGATAAAGATTCATTTATTTTTATTAAATCCCTCTTTGCTTCTAGTGAACTTGCCTCGTCACTCATATGTGCTGCCCTTGATTGAAGCACTTTGGCTACTGAAGCTTTGAGCCTGAGTGCTGCTTTTCGTCGTGCCCTTTCAACTGAGTGGACTGACTCAATGACTATATCTCTGGACCAGTGATCTATCTCTTGCGTTTGAGTGGAAACAGTATGATCCGTATCGGCAATGATCGTAGTATCTGCATAGATAATACTAATCGGTATCAATAAGAATAAACTCGATATTTTCATAAGACCTCTTTCTATATAAGTATTGATTGGAATTATACTCTATTTTTATCAAATTTATCTCAATATCTGAAAAAATTATGATACAATCAAACCAAAAGAGTATAATTTTAGATGAAATACAAATTATTTAAACCTGCCGCAGGATTGAAAAACGCTCATCTCCAAACACTTTATCCTGCATTATTGAGGAGGCAACCTCTACCTGATATTGAGAATGAAACTTTTGAATTTGAGGATGGTGATTTTACGGATTGTTATTGGCATCACAAGCCTTCCGTAGAAACAAGAAAAACCATAGTGATACTCTTTCATGGCTTACAAGGCTCATTTAACTCTTCTTATATTCAAGGGATGATGCTTGCACTAGACAAGGCAGGTTTTACAGCTGTACTTATGCATTTCAGAGGTTGCTCTGGCAAAGCAAATCGCTTGCCACGCTCTTACCATAGTGGTGATACTGAAGATGCCAAAGCTTGGATCAGACACCTAAAGGAACAATACCCACTCGCACCTCTCTGTGCTGTTGGCTACTCACTCGGAGGCAATATGCTCCTCAAGCTTCTTGGGGAACATAACAACACTTCTCTGTTGAGTGCAGCTGTTTCTATCTCAGCACCCATACAACTAGATGTCAGTGCAAAGAGGATGAAGAAGGGGTTTTCCAGATTTTATCAATACTATCTCCTTCGTAATCTCAAGGTGACATTGAAGCAGAAATATAAAGATCACAAGATGCAGTCGCTCCTATCAATAGAGAAAAAAGAGTTGGGAAAAATTAAAAACTTTTATGCTTTTGATGAAATCTACACGGCACCTATCCATGGTTTTGATTCTGCTGAGGATTATTATCAACGATCAAGTGCCAAACAGTTTCTGACAAGGATTACAATACCAACACTTATTATTCAAGCACTAGATGATCCATTTATGACAAATGAAGTACTACCAGATGAAGATGAAATTTCTGATTCAGTTGAGCTTGAAGTCTATGACCATGGGGGACATGTGGGTTTCGTGAGTGGAACAGTTTTCAAGCCAAAATATTGGCTTGAAGAGAGAGTAATCAATTTTTTAGAGGCCTTGAATAATACTATCTAGTTGTGATTCACTAAAAGCATTGAGTCCAGTAGTTACGATTTCGCCGTCTCCATCAAGGACGATCAAATATGGTACACCTCCGATTGTGCCGACCAAGCTCTGAGCATAGGCGTATAGGTTGCCTGAATTTTCCTTTGCAATGGTTCGATACTGCATGTTATGGGAGTTGGCAAAATCTCGTAGAGCTGCATTATTTAGCTGACCATAGGTCTCTACAGCTATTACAACGAGCCTATCTCCATATTTTGCCTGTAGGCTGTTATACATAGGAATATCAGCCATACAGTGAGGGCAAGTGCTACCATAGAATTCAAGCAAAACAATTTTTCCTTCATATCCAACGAAGATAAATCCTGCTTCTGTCTCCTTCACTTGGATAACTTCACCGTCAGTTGTTGTAACTGTTGTTTGGTTTACAATCGGAAGTCCTGGACTTGGTGCAGGCTCTTGTGGTGTAGGCTCCACTGGCACTGGCTCCTCTGGTGCAGGTCGTACAGGGATCGGATTTTGCTTTGTATCACCACAGCCCGAAAAGAGCAATGCCAACACAAATAGCATACTCAATACTCTACTTGTTGTCTTCATTTTTTATTCCTTTTTTTAAGAGTATATCAAAAAATATTAAAATAAAGGATAGAAAACTAAATAATTTTCTTAAAACTCAAATCCTCCACCAACTCCCTTGCTCATACTCTCGTAAACAGCCTTGACATAGCTGTCCCTGATGTTACAGTTATTCATCTCTTCACAGCCAAGGCAGCTCTTGAGACCCTTCTCTTGTTGACATGTTTTGAGTTCTTTGGTTTTTTCCTCTAGGGCAATATCCCATTGTTCCATTTTCGCCATTAGTTTTGTACTCCGTAGATTTCTTTCATTCGATTTATCTCATATTTGGAGCCAAAAAAGCAGGGGGTAGTATCATGAGGATCACTGCAAGGCAGATCAAGTAGTCGCCCACCTTTTTCATCGATGGCTTCTCCGCCAGCAATTTCATAAATATACGCAAAAGGGAAGACTTCAAAGAGTTTACGCAGTTTGCCATAAGGCTTATCTGCCGTACTAGGGTAGCTGAAGAGTCCACCGCCCTTGAGAAGTATCTGATGCAGATCGGGCACCATTCCTCCTGAGTATCGTAGACGATACCCCTCTGCGAAGAGTCCATCGATCAATTTTTTATGATGCGTTGGCCAGAACTGTTGTGTGCCTCCTGGAGCATTGAGTTTTCCTTTTTGCCCGATCTCGATCTGTTTAAGTTCTTTAAATCTCTCATGACGATAGATATAGTGCCGTACATTGTTTTTGTATGCTGTGACCATTTCCATTCTTGGACCATAAACCACATAGACAGCCGCGATCATCTTTTTGGCATCCCACTCACCATCATAAATACCAAATATAGATCCAACACTGAGATCAACATCGATGAGGCTAGAGCCGTCAAGAGGATCATAAGCTATGCATAGTTCACCATCAGGATTGAGAATATCTTCTTCCTCTTTCTCTTCACTGGCAATTGATTTGACCAGTGGAAGATAAGAGAACTCTTCAGCGATAATAAGGTCACTGATGATGTCAAGCTTGAGTTGTATATCGCCTGATTGGTTGGATTGACTAGAGTAGTCAGTATCTTCATCGGTAATCGCTTTTTGAATGCGAAATGCAGACTTCTTAATCGCTTCGAAGATGGGTTCAAGTGTGCGCATTATACTCTCTTTGCATTATTTTTGATCCAAGAGATGATCTCACTGGTATCATTGAGATCAAGCAATGTGATCTTATCTGGAATAGTATAAGTTTTCAAGTCAATACTCTGATCAGTTGCTATTGCTTCGCTACATGAGAAATAACTCTCCTCTATCGTATTGCGAAAAATAGCAATTCTTGGAAGAGGCAGTGTTTTGAGACCTTCTACGAGTAGATAGTCGAAGTCATCGATCATCGCAACGATATCGTCAAGTCCCTTTTCTCTCTGAGAGAAGTATGTAGTTCGCGTGGGAGAGGTGACTACTACTTCAGCACCAGTTTGAGAAAATTTATAGCTATCTTTTCCCTCAATATCAAATAGTGCTTTGTCTTTTGGATCATTTTTGATGATCGCCACTTTGTATTTTTTGATCAGTTCTCTGGCAACTTTCTCTACAAGAGTTGTTTTGCCACTGTTGGATGGACCTGTGAAAGCCACTGCATATCTTTTCTTCACATCTTCCCTTCTATACATCAAATTGATAAATTATACATCAAATTTTATTGAAGCTATGTTAAAATCATGCAAAACAATAATTACAGTAATGTATTATAGTAAGGATTATTATGTTTAGACAAGTGCTTCTGATGGGAATATTTATAGTATTTTATACGGGTTGTAGCACAAAAGGTGAAAAGCGTATGGAAAAAGCTTTTGCAAAAACAACAGGCTCTA
>QMKU01000129.1 GCA_003646525.1 Campylobacterota bacterium | reverse complement strand
TACACCATCTTCTTCTCCACCAGTAACACCCAATTCGATCTCTAGAGTCATTCCCATTTTGCTCATGCGCTCAAGATATTTTTGACAAGTTGAGATATTCTCTTCGATCGGCTCTTCGGTGAGATCGATCATATGCGAAGAGAAGAGTGGAGAGCCGTATTTTTCAAAATGCGCTTCCCTCGCATCCAACAATCCATCGATCCACGGGAGTAGCTTTCGTGCCGCATGATCTGTATGCAATATCACAGGAACACCATACGCTTTAGCTATGGTATGTACATGTTTTGCACCAGAGATCGCACCCAATATTGCAGCTTCTCCAGATGGAAGACCCTTGCCACCATAAAAAGAAGCACCCCCATTGCTGAACTGTATGATCACAGGAGAGTTGACTTTGGCAGCAGCTTCAAGGACTGCATTGATAGAATCTGTACCAATGACATTAACACCCGGAATAGCAAAACCCTCTTCTTTTGCGATGGCAAATATTTTTTGGACATCATCGCCTGTAACCACACCAGTATCCACTGTCTCTAGAATTTTTTGTGACATGTAAAACTCCTTTTTGGGTTCTTATTTTATAATAACTTTAGCATTTTTCATCAACTCTTCATTAAATTTTTGCTGCTTGAGCTGCATTTGAACATACTTTTCAACTTTATCAAATGACAATGCTTTTCCATCTTTTCCTTTGAAGACTTTTTTATTCTTCTCGTAAAAAGCTTTTGCTTCTTTATCACTAACTTTAATTTTTGCCATCTCTTGCTCTGCCCAATAACGCGCTATCAATTTACTCTTGATCTCCTTCGGAACTGCCTTATTGGCCCTGTCTTCGATCAAAACAGATGCTGCCATACCGTTCAACAAAGCTACCTTTTGTTTTTTGGGAAGAAGGTCAATATCTGTCACCTGACCCTTGCTAGCAAGAGCTAGAAATTTATCAGCATCTTTTTTCTTGACAGGAAGACCATCAACTGTTGCAACAGTTGCAGTTGCAGGTCTACTTGCTGGCTTTGCTGGTGCAGCAGCGACATTGAGGTTATCAAGATTAATGGCAGGCTTTGCCTCTCCAGTAGTCGGCATCAAAGAGTTTTTCAGTGCATCAGCAGAAGCAGGGATAGAGGCTAAAGCCAATGCAACACTTGCACTCAAGAGTAATTTTTTCATTTCATTCCTTTTTATTGTATTGGGTTGTATCATATCAAATATTTCTATATAGTAGGGTTAGGAAGCCCCAATAATGCTTATTTTTTTTCTGTCTCAGAGAGTGTATCACTAAACGATATTTTCGCTTTTGACTTTAACTCTTTGGCAACTTCTGTCAATTTGGTTTGAAATTGTTTTTGCTTCAGCGTTTGAATGATTTTCTCTTTGACTTGATCATAAGGCACCATAGATGCTAATTTTTTCTCTTCTAGAAAAATAACATGATAGCCAAACTTGGTCTTGACTGGAACAACAGTGATCTTTCCATTCTCAAGCTTAAAAACAGCTTCTTCAAACTTTGGTACCATTTGTCCTTTTGTAAATGGAGGAAGTTCACCACCCTTCTCTCCGCTAGGACCAGTTGATTTACTTTTTGCCAAGGCTATAAACTTCATTTGAAGGGCTTCACCTTTGAGTGTTTTTAATTGTTCGATTAATTCCTTGGCACTCTCCTCAGTTTCAACAAGGATATGTCTTGCATGAATACTCTCTGGAATTTTAAACTTCTCTTTGTTGGCCTCATAAAACTCTTTGGCTTCACTATCGCTAACGATAGCGTTATCCATCTGCGCCTTCATCCAGAGGCTTACCAATAGCTCATCTTTGAGCTTCTCAATATTTTTTTTAAATTCTGGTGTTTTCTCTATATCCTCTTTTTTAGATGCTTCGATGAAGAGTACTCGTTCAACAAGACGATCTGTGATCATCTTCTTTTGCTCAGCTGTCAACTGTTCAAAATTAGTTCCTGGGGCTGTTGCCTGCACAAAAAGCTGTGCGTCCTGCTTGGTTACATTTTTGCCATTTACAGTCGCTAATACATCAGATGCCATCAATCCTGTCAACATCATAGATGCAGCAATGACAGATACTTTAATGATTCTTTTCATTTTTTTATTCCTTGTACTTAAGATTGACGAAAGTATATCAATCTACAGTAAATCATTTGTTAACAATAGTCGACTCAACCTTGCAAACAGAGTATAAACCATGCTATGATTTGAAAATGAATACAAAACCCATCAAAAAACAAAAAAAAGTTAAATCAGCTACAAGAAAAGAGATCGAGGAGATCAAGGGACTTTTTCTGGAACATTATCCAGACTCTGTCACGGAATTACAATACCGAAATCTCTATGAACTGCTCATATCCGTCATGCTCTCAGCACAGTGCACTGACAAGCGAGTCAATATTATCACACCTGCACTTTTCGAAGCCTATCCTTCACCTGTCAAGCTCTGCATTGCAGACTTAGATGATGTCAAAAGTTTTATTAAAAGTTGCTCTTTTTTCAATAATAAAGCTAAAAACCTCATCAAAATGGCTCAGTCGATTATGGAGAACTATGGGGGTAAAATTCCTCTCCAACAGCAAGAATTAGTGAAGCTAGCAGGTGTGGGACAAAAGACAGCCAATGTCGTCATGATCGAACATACTGGAGCCAATCTCATGGCAGTAGATACCCATGTCTTTCGTGTCTCACATAGGCTAGGGTTAAGTTCTGCCACGACAGCTACCAAAACAGAAGAGGAGTTAAGTAGAAAATTTAAAACAGATCTGCATCTTCTCCATCAGGCAATGGTGCTTTTTGGAAGATACAAATGCAAAGCACTCAATCCAGAGTGCGAAGATTGCTTTTTGGAAGATTATTGTCAAAGCAAAGAGAGGTTCAAGACCTAAAGCCTTCAGTTCCCCTTTTTCTCTTCATCATGTGTTTTTCTATGGTAGCGCTCTACGATTTCAGGGTCATGATGGAGATTGATCCCTGTATCTTCCCTGCCTTCATAAGGTAGCTGAGAAAGAACATAGCGTATGGACTCCAATCTAGCTCTTTTTTTGTCATTACTATCTACCGTGATCCAAGGTGCATAACCTGTATGAGTTCGGCTGAACATCTCCTCTTTGTAGAAGGTTATTTTATCCCACATCTTCTGTGCTTCCTGATCTACAGGGCTTAGTTTCCAGTGTTTTAGTGGATTGGTCATGCGCTCTTCAAAGCGTTTTTCTTGATTTTCCTTGCTGATACTAAACCAGAATTTAATCATAACAATACCATCATCGATCAAAGCATGCTCTATCTCTGGTACTTGCTTCATAAATCGCTGATATTGATCCTTGCTACAGAAATCAAAGACGGGTTCAACAATGGCGCGGTTATACCAACTCCTATCGAAAAATACGATCTCGCCCTCATTGGGAAGATGCTGAAAGTAACGCTGAAAATAAAATTGTCCCGTCTCGACATCTGTCGGCTTTGGCAATGCAACGACTCTAAATTTTCTTGGATTGAGATACTGTGTGAAACGCTTGATCGCACCCCCTTTTCCAGCTGCATCACGACCTTCAAAGATGATCATCACGCGTTTGTTATTGTCAAATACCCAGTTTTGGAGTTTGATCAGTTCAACTTGAAGCGAAGCGAGATCATTTTCATATTCGATATTGCGTATGACCTTGGAAAGTTTTTTCCCATCTATGATCTGAGAAATAGCACTCTTATTTCCAAGTAGCTCAAAGGTCTTCTCTAGCTTATCAACTATATCTTCAGCCTCCTCATCTCCCTTTACCTGCTTTGCCAGATACTTCAACTCTTTAAAACTTGTTTTCATTCTTTTCCTTCAGAAATTTTTAGTTAAACATTCTATTCCTTTTAAACTTTTAAAGTTATAAAATCGCTAACTAATCTCTTGACGAATCACTGTAATGATGCGTTTCAATACAGAAAAAGTCTTTTCCACAGATTTGATTTTAACTTTTTCTCGTGTTGAGTGAGGATAACGGATCGTTGGTCCTATTGATGCCAGCTTAATCGAGGGGTATCTCTTCCCGATCACGCCACACTCTAGACCAGCATGAATCGCCATCATTTTACTCTCTCCGAATATCTCTTCTATACAAGCACTCACTACTTTTGTAAAAGCATTGACTTCAGGCTTCCAAGAGGGATATTTATCTTCTAATGCCACATCAAAACCATATGATTCAAAAAAGAACATCGTTTCGCCACTGATCTGCGTCAATCCATCGACACTCATGGCACGAGCACTGCTTTCGATACGACAAAGACCATCTTTCGTAGAGACTAATGCCAGATTGATGCTTCGTTCTGGTATTTTAAACGCTTCATTGATCTCTTGAACCCCATGACTAAAGCCTTTCATTAGATCGATGATCTCACTTCCGCCATAGAGAACAGGATCATCACATTTAATTTTTTCAACACTAACTAGCTTGTTTCCCTGAAGTATCTCATCACTCTTTACAATGGCCAAAGCACTAGCAGGGATAGAGTTGCGTCGTTCACCACCCTCGATCGAGACTAGCCCTATACTCTTATCCTTCAAATAGCTTGCCAATAATTTGAGTGCATTGGGGATATCCTTGTCAATATCTACACCCGAATGTCCTCCAGTCAGTCCACTCACACTCACACGATAGGCAGATCGTTCATCGCCAATCAATGCATAAGGTTTACTAGCAACGATATCCGCACCACCAGCACACCCGATATAGACTTCACCCTCATCTTCACTGTCGAGATTGAGCATATACTTTGATCGAAGTGTGAAAGAGAGTGCATTTGCCCCGATCAAACCGATCTCCTCATCAGAAGTCAAAAGAAACTCTAGCTCCGCCCCCTCATCCATCAACTGCATCATCATGGCGATCGCTATCCCATTATCCGCACCGAGTGAGGACTCTTTCGCCATCATCCAGCCATCCTCCTCATAGGTTTCGATCTGAGGTGCTTTACCTATACACACCATATCATAATGCGCTTGTAGACAAAGCCTTGGAGTCCCTTTGGAGACAAGGATGTTTTTGACTTCGTCTATCTGAACTTCATATCCCCTCTCTCTGGAAAATTTACACAAATAGTCCAAAAGTTGATCTGCCTCTCTACT
>QMKU01000128.1 GCA_003646525.1 Campylobacterota bacterium | reverse complement strand
AGTCCGCGTTTGACCAGCACTCGTGTACCATTGCCAATCCAAGAACGCACCTCATCTTGGCTAAAAGTTTTTCGCTCCAGAGTTCTCAGCATATTGTTGAGTGCTGATGCCAAATCAGGCGCACTATCCACTAGCGTACCATCCAAATCAAATAGTATAAGCTCTTTGTTAGTAAATTTCAAATTTTAAACCTTGTGAGACTTTTTAATTATTCTTAATATAACTATAGCCTTTTTTATCTGAAAGATTGACTTTTTGACCCCAAAAGTATATACTCATATAAAATGAAAGAATATTATGAATTTACTCTATCCACTTAACAATAAAAATGAATTTGTCTTCAATTCATCCCCTAGAGATTTTACTGTCGAAGAGATACCTCTTTACGAATTTAGCGGAGAGGGTGAACATCTCATCTTGAAAGTACGCAAAAAAGAGTTAACTACTTGGGAGATGCTCGATATCATTAGTGGGTATATAGGGATCAGACGACGAGATATCGGCTATGCAGGTCTCAAGGATAAACACGCGATGACGATACAGTCTGTTTCGGTTCCTGTCAAATACAGAGAGAAGTTGGAAGATTTCACTCATGAGAAGATCAAAATCCTTGAGATGACTCAACACAATAACAAGATAAGAGTAGGACACTTAAAAGGAAATCGTTTTCATATCAGACTAAAAAAAGTACTGGGTGTGCAGAAAAATAAACTTGATTCTGTACTCAAGTGGATCAAAATCAATGGTATACCTAACTATTTCGGTAAACAGCGTTTTGGAACAGATGGTAACAATTGGGAAGATGGTAAAAAACTCATAGACGGTGATCTCAAGATCAGAGACAGAAAGACCAGAGAGTTTCTGATCGGTTCTTATCAGAGCTACCTCTTTAATCACTGGCTCTCAAAGCGGATTGAAATTTCACTCTTACTAGAGAAGTTTACAGAGACTGAGACAGAAGAAATTTTAAAGCTTGAAAAAGGATTACTAGAGGGAGCAAAGGAACAGGAAGGATTTTTCAAATTGATTTCAGGTGACTTGATGATGCACTATCCCTATGGCAGGGTTTTCTATGTAGAAGATCTCCCTAAAGAGGCAGAGCGTTTCGCTAGTAAAGATATCGCACCGACAGGACTACTCCCTGGTACAAAAGTGAAGCGAGCAGAAGGTAATGCTGGTATGATCGAATCAGATTATGATGAAGAGATGAATCAAAGTGGTGCGAGGAGATATGCTTGGATACAAGTTACTGATATTGAAAAAAAATATATTGAAGAGCGAGCACATTATGAGTTGAGTTTTGTATTGCCAAAGGGCTCTTATGCTACGAATGTACTTGATATTTTGAGGGGAGTGACGATTGTTGCTCAGAGATGATGGATTGGGTGCGTGTAGCTCCTGCCATCTTGGCGAGAATGCACAACAGATGATCCTGCCCACTTTATCTTTTGGGTGTATCTGGGCATCCTTCATAAGTAGTTTGCACTTTAAACTTATTAGATTTCGTAGGTGTGACCGTGTCGCACGAGTATATCATCATTTGTGCGACACAGTCGCACCTACAACATTGTAAACATTGCCTAAATTCCTTATTTTATTGGCATTGTGCTCCTGCATGGGAATGCATACTTGATATTGAGATAACTTGGGGAGTGTTGCAGTGAGAGTAAGAATAGACATAAAAAGTCTTTTCATTTAGTTTCCACTTTTCTATTCTATACAATTATATTAAATTAAATTAGGCATAATCAATAATAAAAAGGAAAATAATGAGCAGTTTTGAGAATGCAAAAGTGACAAAAGCAGTAAATATCTATTTGGTAGCTATTTTAATTCTACTCCTTGTTATCCTCTCCCTCATACTCATCTAGCATATCTAGTCGTTGCCCTTTGTCGTTAAACTTGCTGCGAAAATAGTTTCGGATGATGACAAAAGTCATCCATGTAAAGAGAATCGCTGCTACAATGTAGAGATAGTCACCGAAATTCATAATCCCTCCTTCATTTTATTAATAATAGTAATCTTTTTGAAACCCTCATAATTTTGACGCAACGCCTCATAAGTGACAATACCGACACTGACACCTAGATTGAGACTGCGACCTTCGCTACCCATTGGGATCGTAATACAGCGCGAATGGTTTTCCAAAAGCACATGCTCATCAATCCCCTTGGTCTCTGAACCAAAAAGAATATAGTCATCTTTTTCAAAATTGGCATCAAAATAGAGTTTATCTGTTTTTGTCGTTGCCAAATGCGTATGGCTATTGATAGGGTGTGCCTCTAAAAAATCTTCAAAACTATCCCATACGATCAAATCAAGCTTGTGCCAATAGTCTAGTCCTGCCCGTTTAACCGCCTTATCATCGATATCAAAACCAAGAGGCTTGACCAGATGAAGCCTTGCATCCAGATTGACACAGAGTCGTCCTATAGTGCCCGTGTTGGGTGGTATCTGTGGATTGACCAATACAATATTAAACATAATACCTAACTCTCCTAAAATACAATCGTCTTATTGCCATTGACAAAAATACGATCATTGAGAACGAGAGAGAGTGCCCTAGAAAGAACGATCTTCTCTACATCTCTTCCTGCTCTTTGCATATCCTTCCACTCTAGACGATGATTGACGGGAATGACATCTTGGGATATGATCGGTCCTTCATCCAAGTCTGTTGTGACGAAATGTGCCGTAGCTCCGATGATCTTCACACCTCTGGAGTGTGCCTGCTTGTAGGGATTGGCTCCGATGAATGCAGGGAGAAAAGAGTGATGGATATTGATGATTTGCTCAGGATAGTGATGGACGAAATCTGCACTGAGAATGCGCATATATTTTGCCAAAACAATATAGTCAAACTCCAATCCATTCAGTACCTCAAGTACCTCTTTTTCATGTGCTTCTCTCTCTTTGTCATCTGAAGAAATATAGACAAAAGGGATATCAAAACGATGCGTTAAGTCCCGTAGATTGTCTCGATTGGAGATCACGGCTTCTATATCTGCTTCAAACTCTCCTGCTACCCAGCGTATCAAGATATCTCCAAGACAATGGGACTCCTTGGTTGCCATTAGAACGATTTTTTTAGGTTGTGGTTCTATCACTTGCACATTGGCATCTTCAGGTACAACAGAGACTAATTCACTACGCAAAGATTGGGCATCGAAATCCCCTGTCACTACAGTACGCATAAAAAATCTACTCTTCTCTTGATCAACAAATTCACGGTTGTTATCAATATTGAGATCACGATCATAAAAAACTTTACTTATATGATAGACTAAACCTTTTGCATCTTCACAATCGATCAACACGCGTGCTCTATTTGACATTATAACCCTTCAATATTTATTTTTGTAGATTTGCATAAAATGATAAAATTATACCCATTTTTGTTTCAAGCCACTCCACCGCAGGACTTCAATAACTATTTTCACTTAAAATTTTGACTTTTTCAGAAATAATTTTGATTGAAGCATTTGATTTTTCCAAAATAAGAGTATTGAGTGTTTGACCTGATTTTCCTTGATGACCAAAGTCACTATGGAGATCATAAGCTACACTATATGTTATACTCATCTGGTTTGAGTGAACGGATGACTCTTTTGTCTCTATCAACTTTATCATACTCATCTGTATCTTATGCCACTCTCTAAAAAATCTCTCCTTTTGGACAGAGATCGATTCAATAGGCACTTTTTCTTTGCCCAAGTAATTAACCTCTAGGGCATACAACGAAACAACACCCTCCACACTCCGACTATTCTCCAAGGATAAATAGTGATGAATGAAGCCAATAGCCTCAGATCTACCTATCTTCTGTGATGATGAAATATAAATTTTTTTAGTTGCTTTATTGGACTTGATGCTTAGAATGCCTTTTGCTGTATCTAAACTCCAAGGTTCAAATCTTTTGAGTGCACTTTGACCTAATAGTATACTAGAGTTGTCACCTCCGACACCTGCTTTTATATTCTCTATCTCTGTTCGTCCTATTTTTAGCTTTTGGATATTGACGATAAGAATATCCACGATATCACCATTGGCAATCCGACTCTTGCCTCTTCCCAAGAGATCACTCTTTTTGATAGAACCATTGGCTTTGAGTTGTTTGAAAATATAATTGGGTATATAAACCATCGAAGCACCCGAATCAACCACAAATTCAACCTGTACCTTATCATTTAGAATCCCAGGCGTATAATAGACTCCTCCCCTGTGTGAAAGTAGAATATTTTCTGCATTCAAGGATGTACCAATTGAGAGTACCAAGAACCATAATATTTTTTTCAATTTTTCCCCAATCTTTTGTTTTTTTATGCTATCACAAGACTGCCCAAAAACAAATCTATCTCAAAATATCTTCTCACTTAATTGAGTCAATTTTATTTGGTTTTATGATACGCTTTGCCACCACAAAACAATCCCGATAATGACCAGCAAGCTGTGAAACAATAATCCCTTTCTTTCGTGAAGCAGCGTGGATAAATTTGCCGTTACCCGTGTAGATGCCGACATGTGAGATAGGAATTCCTCTTTTTTTATCTGTATTGAAAAAGAGCAGATCACCTGTTGCGAGATGTGAAAGTGCTATTTTTTCTCCTTGTTTTGATTGAGATAAGGCAGTTCTTGGGAGGTTGATTTGATGTTTTTTAAAGAGATATTGAACATATCCTGAGCAGTCAAACCCCTCTGGAGAAGTGCCACCCCATACATATTTTCCACCCTTAAAATAGTTGGCGTCCTTCAGTAATTGTGCTTTGTCGTAGGCACCTATTTGATAAGTTTCACCTCGTTGTTCTGCTGCTTTTTTCTCTCTAGAGATACGCGTTATGCGCTTCTTAGCAACTTCTGAACGAAAAGCTAAATTTTCCTGCAAATGGAGTTCATCAAAAATAGCTTGCTGAGAGTACTCTGTAGCACTTTGGTTGAGGTAGGCATTGTTGCAGGGTAGCATCTCTTTTTCTTGTAGGACATTGCCTTTTTTGTCTGTGACGATAAAGATACTAGAATTGAGCAACAATGACGCAGACAAGAAGAGAAAAAAAGATTTTAGTAGAGACATGAAACTTCTTTCATATTTTGCCATTTGTCATCAACGAGGCGAATTGACCACTTGATAAACTACT
>QMKU01000127.1 GCA_003646525.1 Campylobacterota bacterium | reverse complement strand
GAATTATCCCTCTTGTCGCAAACTCAGGTGAAAAGATACTACTTGAACGTATAGAAGAGAAATTTAACGAGAAAGGGTTTAGCGCAGCTCAGTTTTCTTCTTTTGATAAAATACTTGAAAAGGATTTAGGTGACTATATAAACAATTATTTTTTTAAAGAATCTTCTGATCATCTCAATATGTTTAGTTATTTGCCAAAAACACCATTCATTTGGCATCTAACAAGTGGAGAGCACCAAGGTTTTGATGCTTATATTATCATCTATAAATGGAGCAGAGATAACCTCTTCCGCCTAAAATCAGTTTACATAGAACACAGAGAACGCTCACTGGTAACCCGACAAAGTGATCTATCAAACGACAACAGTGCCAAAGCCCAAAATGAAAAAGATCTCATCTACAAACAACTAGCAGAGATCAAAGAGTTCAAAGTAAAAATAGACGAACTACTAGAAGAAGGCTATAATCCAATCCTAGACAGCGGAGTAGGAAAAAACATAGCCCCTTTGCAGAAGAAAAAGATGTTGGCGTATGATGTGCTGAATGCTGGGCAGTTGAAGAAGTATTTGGTTGCGGATTGGTAGGTGTATATATGATCAAGAGTGAGATAGAAGAAAAAGCTATAGGTTAAAAAAGATGATAGTTAATATTGAGGATGCAACCTCAAAATCACATGAAGGGTTGGAGATAATTAATGGTTCATTCCTTTAATAAATCAACAGTTGGAAGAATTTTTATTAAAGGAGCAATTAGATTATGATTGATAAATGGTTCAAAAAAGACTTAGATACTATCTATGATAAACATCATATTGTTGTACTCATAGATGAGTCGAAAACAGCGAAATTTTTACTGGGTACATTGGATGATAGTATTAGTGTGCATGAGGTAGAAGATGACCTTGAAGAGTTGCATGTTAAGTATTTGATTGAAAAAGAGAGAGATTTAGGCAATAAATACCTGATATACACTGCACGGTCAAAAGATGAATTGAAATTTGTTCGTGAGTATTGTGAAACCAATGGTGTGATTGAGATCAAGTATCTGCAAAACTATGTAAAAGACAATCTTCATAAGACATTGAATCTCAATCTGAATATGTCGGAAGATGAACTGATCTCTGCTGCCAAAGTCAGTGTGGGTAATGACGCAAGTTATTGGATAGGGCTGAGTAGCGGTGTGGGTGAGATATTTGATATGGAAAAAGAGTTATTACCATTTCTGCATGATCCTCAAATCTATATGGGTAAATACGATGAGCATCTACAAACACAATTTTACAAAAAGATCAATGAACACTTAGATCAAGACTATATAGAAAAACCACCCGAGACACTAGCAAGAGAAGTTCTCAATACAATGCTTGATGGTCTAGCTAATGGGAAGGTCGATAAGACTTTTGAGCATGTTTATGTTGCGTGGCTTGACTCCAGAGAGTATAAAGACTCTTTTGACAAGTATTTGAAAAGTTATACTCTACCGCAAGAGCTTGATATATGGAGTGTATGCACATCACATCCTTTTGTATCTATTGACCACGAATGGCTTAAAGTGATCGGTCAAGATCTTTATAATAAAGATGCTATGGTGCGATATATTGTACAAATCAATCAAAGAGTGAAGAGTAGACAAGCTAAAAGTATGAGTGTCACTTTTTGGAAAGATGTCAAAGTGCTCATTGAGTTTGATGAAAAAGACATCAACCAACTCTCTTCTCTCGATGAGTGTATAGCATTCTATACCAAGCACCTGTATGAGGTGGATCAAGCTATGCGAAGACTCTATACAGAGTTCATAGAGAATAGAACCATACTGGAACCGTACCAAGAGTATTACAAGAACATCATTACTATTTTCCTAGATAAGTGGTTCAAATATTTTGGCGAGTATGAGCAGAATCAGACGGGAACACTAGATCAAATTATAGAAAACAACACGCAAAAAACAGCTGTAATAGTGGGAGATGGGATCACTTATGAAGTGGCGCAAAATATTATTGCCAAGGTCCCTCAAGAGTTTAAAGTAAAGAATGATGCGATATTGGCAGATACGCCATCAGAGACAGAAAATAATATGAGTCAGATCTATATCTCTAATGCTACAGTAGAAGCTACTTTGCAGAAAAGAGAACAGTTCTTGGCTTCACAGCATAGTGATAAGGATATAGGTTTTGTCTATCTCGATCAGGTTACTGAAGATACACAGCATCAGTATTTGGTAAGCCAATATAAAGATATTGATGAACTTGGTGACAAGATGAACAATAAGGCACTCAAATATTTCCCCGAAGCAGAGAGTTATTTTGCGCAGAAGATAGAGTTGTTACTAGGTAATGGCTATAAGAAAGTCTATCTGATAACAGACCATGGTTTTGTATTGACAGGGTACTTGACTGAAGCCGACAAGGTTACTGTTGACTTCAGGGGCGTAGTGAAAAAAGCTGAACGATATGTGAGAACAGTAGAGAAGCAAGAGATCAATGGTGCTGTACTGATAGAAAAAAAGCAGAAATATAACGAGTACAATTATATCTATTTTGCTACAACTATGAGTCCCTTCAAGACAGTAGGGACTTATGGATTTAGTCATGGTGGACTTTCTCCTCAGGAACTGATTACTCCATTTATCTGCTGGGAGAACAACAGTGCAGATACAAATAATTTATCTGCTACCATTACAAACAAAAGTAATCTGAAGTGTGTGACTGGAGAACTGTACAGCGTGAAGATCCAAGCAGGGGCTCTTGATGATAGTCTATTCTCATTAGAGCGTAAGGTTTATCTTCTATTCTTTAGTGCTGGAAAACAGATTAATAAGAGTGAGATAGTTACACTTATAAGTAATGCAGACATAGAGAAAGAGTTTGCATTTGATGGCTACAGTGAGATAGAAGTACAGCTTCTTGACGCTATCACTAAAGAGCAGTTAGACAGAGCAGTAATTAAAAAAGATAATGCCAGAGATCTTGGCGGATTATTATAGATATTTGAGAGGTAGAAGATGATTGTATTGGATGAATTAGATCATAAGTTATTAGATAACTTTAGAGGATATGTGGTAAAAAAAGATTTAGTACGAGCTGTCAAAGTAGGTGCAAATGTACCTGTGTTTGTGCTGGAGTATTTGATCGCTAACTCTTGCTCTACAGATGATGAGCAGAAGATAAAAGAGGGGCTTGAAAATGTAAAAAAGATCCTCTCTGAACATTATGTGAACCCTGAAGAAGCTACTAAAATACACTCTCGTATACGAGAAGATGGTAAATATAAGATCATTGACAAGATATCTGTTAGGTTGGATTCAAAAAAAGACAAATACTGGGCACACCTTCAAAACAGTAATATCAAAGATGCCAATATCAGTGATGCACTTGTAAACCAGCATGATAAAATGTTGATGGGTGGTATTTGGGCGATCATCGATGTCGAGTATGATCCTAATATTAAAATAGGATCAAATATTTTCCCTTTTGTAGTGCAAGATATAAAACCTATTCAACTCTCTAGCTTTGATAACTCCAAGATCATTGATAAACGACAGGAGTTCAATAAAAAAGAGTGGATTGATGTATTGTTGAGAAGCTGTGGTTATGAACCAGATGCAGAAGGGATGACTGATAGGGTAAAAATACTCTTGTTATCTCGTTTGCTACCAATGGTAGAATCAAACTTTAACTTTATTGAACTTGGACCTCGTTCTACTGGTAAATCATTTGTCTACAAAGAGCTCACCCCTTATGCCGTATTGATCTCTGGGGGACAAGGGACTATCGCCAAACTATTTGTACATGGTGGTACAGGAAAGGTCGGCGCAGTAGGGCAATGGGATGCAATCTGTTTTGATGAAGCAACGGATAAGATCTTTAAAGACAGAGACGCAATTCCACTAATGAAGGATTATATGGAATCGGGCTCATTCTCTCGTGCAGGATCTGGAGGAGAAATAACAGGGGTAGCTTCTATCATTTTCAATGGCAACATCAACCAACCAGTAGAAACCGTATTACAAACTTCAAACCTATTTAGTCCACTTTCAGATGAAGTTAATAGTGATACCGCATTTTTGGATCGTTTACACTTTTATCTGCCAGGCTGGGAGATGATCAAGTTTGCTCCCAAACATTTTACTGCCAGTTTCGGGTTTAGTACAGACTATCTTTCTGAAGCCCTAAAGTCATTTAGGCGAATGAATTACACAGATGTTCTCGAAGAGTACTTCTCTCTTGGTTCTCACCTCAAGCAGCGTGATACTAAGCCTGTTAAAAAAACGGTATCTGGTTTTATAAAGCTGATGCACCCCAATGGTGACTACACAAAAGAAGATGTAAGAGAGTATTTGGTGATTGCTTTGGAGATGAGACGAAGAGTGAAAGAGCAACTCAAACGCATAGGTGGTATGGAGTTTTGGGATACCAATTTTTCTTATATCGATAAAGAGACACAAGAAGAGTTCTTCGTAGGGCTTCCTGAAGAGAGAGGCTCTCATCTCATAGAGAATACTCCATTGCAACCAGGGGTCTGTTACACAAGTACAAGTGATGGTGACAATATGGCACTTGTGAGGATCGAAGTGGTTACTACTGTCGGATCTGGAAAGTTAAATATCACAGGTGTTAGCAGTACAAATGTAAAAGAGAATATCAAAAATACTTACCAATATATAAAAGCCAACGAGAAGACAATTTTAAGTGAGCAGCACTCCTTGCAAAACTATGATGTAACGATTCAGGTAAGTAATATATTGGGCTCAACAATCTCTACGGGTATCGGGTCAGCTGTGTATATAGCCATAGTTTCTGTGATATATAGAAAGAATTTAAAAGCAGGTTTGGCACTCCTCGGAAATATATCTGTGGGCGGTGCAATAGAACGAGCTGGCAACTTTGCAGATAAGATCACCATGCTTTCAGAAAATGGTGCAAAAGTGGTAGTCGTGCCAATGGATAACTTGAGTGAATTGGCAAATGTTCCAGCTTCTGTACTTGGACAAACTGATGTACCGTTTTACTCAGATAATCAGATGTTGATACAGAAGAGTATTTTGATGGAATAGCTAATGAAATCTTGATCTGAAAGGTTACTAAGGAATCTCACAAAAACAATTCTACCCACCTAACTTGTCCTTTTGCTCCTAGTCACATTCTCTCAATCGTCGCATAGAATAGCTATGCTCCTCTTGAGAGAATGTGACTAGAAACAAAAATCCTGCGTTATTT
>QMKU01000126.1 GCA_003646525.1 Campylobacterota bacterium | reverse complement strand
TTACACTTTAAGCTTATTGGATTTCGTAGGTGTGACCGTGTCACACGAGTATATCATCATTTGTGCGACATGGTCGCACCTACAACATTGTAAACTACCTTTTATTAAATACGATGGATGCCCAAGTGAGATAATGAGAAGAGTAAAAGGGCGAAGTTCAAGAAAACTATTCGAGATATTTCCAGAGCTGAGAAAAAGATATTGCTGTTGAGTTTGTTCGGGGTAGCCTTATGTAGTCAAAAACATTTCAATATGAAATATATAGCACGCTCTCAACAGGAAAAAGCTATCATCACACTATGAAAAAACATGAACTGCTTGAGCACTATTTCGGACACACAACTTTTCGCCCTTTTCAGGAAGAGGTGATTGACTCGATACTGACATCTGGTGATGTACTGATGATCCTACCTACAGGTGGTGGAAAATCACTTTGCTATCAACTTCCCTCTCTGATGATGGAGGGGGTGACAGTTGTTGTATCGCCTTTGTTGGCATTGATGCATGATCAGGTCGTGGCACTCAAAGCCAATGGCATAGCTGCCGCAATGCTCAGCTCGATGCAAGATCACCAAGAGTCAGACGAGATCGAACGCGCACTCGGGAGAGGCGAGATCAAGCTACTCTATGTCGCGCCTGAACGATTGACTAACCCCTATTTTCTTTCGATGTTGCATCGTTTGCAAATAAACTTTTTTGTGATTGATGAGGCACACTGCGTAAGTGAATGGGGACATGAATTTCGTGAAAACTACCGACAACTCTCTCTACTCAAAGAGCAATTTCCCTCCACTTCTATTGCAGCATTCACTGCGACGGCGACAAATGCTGTAGAGAGTGATATCGCCGAGCAGTTGGGTCTCGACAATCCTGCGCGTGTGAGAGGGAGTCTTTTTCGCTCCAACCTAACGATACGGGCAGAGCATCGGATTAAAGATGGTAGAGCACAACTACTGGAATTTCTGAAATCGCACAAAGGTGATGCAGGGATTGTCTATACGCTTTCACGAAAATCCACAGAATCTATAGCAAGTTTTCTCCAAGGCAAAGGAGTCGATGCCAAATCCTATCACGCTGGGATGCCCACGCAAGAAAAAAATAGAGTGTATGGGGATTTCGTCTCTGATCGTATTCAAATTGTTGTGGCGACGATCGCCTTTGGTATGGGGATAGACAAGAGTAACATTCGTTTCGTTGTGCATATGACACTCCCCAAAACACTGGAAAACTTCTATCAAGAGATCGGTAGAGCAGGGCGTGACGGTCTGGAGGCAGAAACTTTACTACTTTTCTCTGCGCAGGATATCGTCCAGCAAAAGATGTTCATCGATGACTTGGCGGATACACCCTACAAAGCGCATGCTTACAACAAACTTGATAAAATGGTGCGTTTTTCTCAGGGAGAAATATGCCGACATCAGAGTATCGCTGCCTATTTTGATGACAAAATGGATAAGTGTAATGACAAGTGTGACAACTGTCTACAGCCAGATATCAAGCGTATCGATATCACAACTCCAGTGAGGAAACTGCTTTCGGCTATTTTTCGTACCCGTCAGAATTTTGGTCTACACTATGTCATAGATGTACTGCGAGGGAGCAAGGAGAAGCGCATTCTTGACAATCATCATGATGAGCTCTCTGTTTATAATATCGGTGAAGAGTACTCCAAAGCACAGTGGCTGACTATTGCAGACCGTTTGCTTGAGTTGGGAGCAGTAGAGATAGGTGAATTTAAAGTATATCATTTGACTCAGTTTGGTGTTGAGGTAATCAAAGGTGAACACAAAATAGATCTCCGAGAAGATCGACTTGCGATCAGAAAAACTACTACCAAAAAGAGATCTGCTATCAATGATTTGTCAGAATACGATAAAAATATATTTGATAAGCTCAAGGCACTTCGTTGGGAGATAGCCCAAGCTAATAATATCCCACCCTATATCGTATTTTCTGATAAGACACTCAAAGAGTTGAGTATCAGTATGCCTAAAAATAGAGAGGGTATGCTGGAGGTTCATGGGATTGGGGAGGTGAAATTTGAGAGATATGGGGAAGAGTTTATACGGCTTATTGGAGAGATTGGTGCATAAAATATCAATGATTTTTTCTTATTTTGCTAGTTCGACAGCTGGAGCTGTCGAACGAGTAAGAATCATGCGTAAGATGAGTAGATTTATTTGTGGGAGTTTCCCTACGGAAAAGTGGAATTTGGTAAAAGTATAATATAATATGTTCATACTTTAAAAGTAAGGATTGACAATGTTTAAGAAGATACTATTTTTGCTACTTTTTGCAGGGATAACACTTAATGCCACCATAGCAACTGAGCCTACAGTTACTAAACTTTATATTGCCACCTTTGATAGAGCTCCAGATGCTACAGGATTGGAATATTGGATAGAATCAGGTCTTGAATTAGAAAATATTGCTATTAGTTTTTTTGCTCAAACAGAAACACAAGAAAAATATCCTGACTCTGCATCTAATGAAGATTTTATTAATTCAGTTTACTGGAATTTATTTCGCAGAAGTCCAGATGATGTTGGTTTGCAATATTGGAATATTAATTTAGAAAATCAAAAGGTCACTAAATCACTTTTTATTCTCTCTGCCATTAATGGTGCGCTAGGAGATGATGCAGAAATATTAAACAATAAGACTACTGTTGGTTTGGCTTTTGCAAAAGCCAACAGAGATGATGCAGAAGAAGCAACAGAGATATTGCTTGATATAACAAAAGATAAAGATACAGTAGATAGAGCACTCTGTCAATTTGATTTAGCTGAATGTATTGATATTGTGCCAGAAGAATCTGATGAAGAGGATATTGATATTGAGCCTATTAATAATGATGATATTTTAGCTGATGCATTTGAAAATCAGACGAGTGACATACAAGTCAATGGTGGTGGTAGCGTGACAAGAATATTGTCAGATGACAATGAAGGTAGTCGTCATCAAAGATTTATTTTGGAGTTAGCATCAGGTCAAACTCTTTTAATGGCTCATAATATAGATTTGGCACCAAGAATTTCATCTATATCTTTAGGAGATACGGTAGAATTCTTTGGTGAATACGAGTGGAATAGTAAAGGCGGCGTAATACACTGGACTCACAAGGATCCCAATCAAAATCATATTGACGGTTGGCTAAAACATGACAATATAACTTATCAATAGGATAAATGTGGGCAAGGTTATTTTAAGGATAGACACCTGACCCTAAAGTCTAATTGCTAAGTGTATTTAGCGATTTTATTACGATAAAATCTCAAAACTCCGATTTTAACGACATCGTTAAATAAAAACCAAACTAAGGCATAAATCCACATATATATAGCCCACTCCCAACCTATTGGCTCCATTATATTAAAACCATAGACTGCTATTATTGTACCAACTACTCTACTAAGAAAAGTAGCATTAAAAAGTGCCCATGATGGAAAAGGTCTCTTGAAGAACCAATCATCAGTTCTTGTATTGTATATAGTCCCATGTCCTGCTATAACAAGCTTTGCAAAAAACATACTTTGAACAAATTCTAATGGCAATTTCATTACACTCATAACATACCAAAATAGTAAGAATGAGGATATTACACCTGCCAATCCAAGCCAAGATGAGAGGATTAGCATCTCTTTCATATCCCATCTTACAGGCTTATCTCTTACTTTAGTATTATCAGAAGCAATGGCTAAAATAGGTATATCATTTAAGAGTGCCAAGATGATAATCATAAGTGCTGTAATAGGATAAAACTCAAAAACCACAATAGCTACAGTCATAAAAACAATAATACGAATAGTTTCTGCAATACGAAATATAGTATAACTTTTCATTCTCTCAAAAGTTATACGAGCTTGCTCTATAGCATCAACAATCACACGAAGTCCTGGTGCCATAAGAACTATATCTGCTGCCGCGCGAGCAGCATCAGTTGCACCACTAACTGCTATTCCACAATCAGCTTTTTTAAGAGCTGGTGCATCATTCACACCATCCCCTGTCATACCAACTATATGTCCAGCTTTTTGCAATTCATCAACTATGAAGTATTTATCTTCTGGGAAAACTTCGGCAAATCCATCTGCATTTTCTATAGGTTCGATTATCTCTGATTCATGTTTTTTTACATTACCATTAGGGGGTGGTGTATTATGAAGTTGATCTTTGACATCATTTACAACATCTTGAACCATAGTGTTTAGTCTCTCCTCGGAGAGATCAGGCTCAAATACTTTAGCAAATGATCTGGTTAAAATCTTCGATAAATATATATATTCATGATGGCTTTCACCTTTGAGAGTTCGTATATTTTGAATCTCATCACCGATATCAAGTACAGATGAGATGAATTGAGCTACGGCAATATTATCACCAGTGACCATCTTGACTTCAATACCTTTTCTTTTTGCTTCATATATCGCCTCTTTAGAATCATCTCTGGGTGGGTCATAAAGTGGTATAAGTCCAACAAAAGTGTACTCCTCGTCTTCGCTGTATCTAAAAGCAACACCTAAAGAACGGAAGCCTTTAGATGCAAAAGTATGGTTATTTAACTCTACTTCTTCTCTGGCTTCTTTTGAAATATCACAAAGTGAAAGAATGATTTGAGTTGCACCTTTTATAACATGAAGATTATTTGTATCTGTTTTATAAATAGCTTCAGTTCTTTTGCGAATAGGATCAAAAGGAATATACTTTAAAAGCTGTTGAGAATTTACTTTGGCATTTAGGTCATGCTCTTTGATATAATCAAATATCGGTTCTTCAATTGGATCAGTATTCTCTTTTTTAGAGGCTAATGCTCCATAATAATATAAGTCATTTGAGCCAAATCCATTTATAACAAATGATTCGCTAAGAGACATTATATTTTTAGTTAGAGTTCCTGTTTTGTCTGAGCAAAGTATATCCATCCCTGCCAACTCTTCTATAGCAGTTAGACGCGAGACAATAGCCTCTTTTTTGGCCAAAACTCTAGCACCAACTGCCATCGTAACTGTCAAAACTGCCGGCATAGCAACAGGGATAGCAGAGATAGTAAGAACAAGGGAAAATATAAGTAATTCACTCATAGTTTCACCTCTATAATATCCAACAATAAGTATAAGAATAATCATTACAACGGTAAGAGCGATTAAAAAATTACCAACATTTATTACCATTTTTTGAAAGTGACTTTTTTGTTCATGTTCTGCTTTTGCAACAAGATTAACAGTTTTCCCAAAGTAAGTATT
>QMKU01000125.1 GCA_003646525.1 Campylobacterota bacterium | reverse complement strand
TTTTTCATGCCATAGATCCTTCATTGCAAGCCAAAGCACCAGTCCTCGTTCTGATTTCGATACAGAATAATATACTTTCTTTCTCATATTTCTATCACCTTTGAAACTACCAGTATATCGCTGACCTTATTAACTTCAAATGTAAGAAGTCTGTCTGAGTGCCCCTTTACCATTTCAGTATCATGTGTAACCATCAACACTGAAGAACCGTAAGCTTTTGCGAGATCTTTAAATTGATCTCTGATCTCTATAGCTGTAGGCTTATCTACGGATGCTGTAGGCTCATCTGCTAGGATGATCTCAGGTTTATGGATCAAGGCTCTTGCGATTGCTACACGCTGGCGCTGACCACCTGAAAGGTATTGTGGTTTTTTATTTACCTGCCCTTGAATTCCCAAGGAGTTTACAAGCTTAGAAAATGACTCTTGGGTGATCGTCAGATTATTCAGTTTGTCAGAAAGTAAAATATTTTCCTTAACACTCAAAAAAGGTAATAGACCACCACTCTGCAATATATACCCGATATGTTCTCTTCTGATATCAGCTAGTTTTTTATCTGAGAGTGATAATATATTTTGCTGAAAGATTGTACTTTTTTGTTTAACTGAAAGCCTAAATAGTTCTGCGCTGTCTACACTCAATATGAGACCTAATATATCTAAAAAAGTAGATTTACCACATCCACTTGAGCCGATTACCCCGACAAACTCACCTGAATATATAGTCAGTTTCGGTATTTCGAGTCGGAATGTGACACCACCTTTCTCTCTTGAGATAGATATGTCTTTCAATTCAAATACAACATGTTCTTTCATTACAGAAACCTAAGGCAAAAGATCTAAACTTATTGGATAAACATATTCGTCTATGTCATCCCCTTTATTCAATGGTATCCAGCCCTCCGGAGTATTATGAATCTTTTTGTATGCTTCAACTTTTGCATCCAGTGCATTGATAAACTCATTTTGCTCATCCGCCCCCCAACTACTCCATAATTCATTGTTAATAGCCATCAATTGACTTTGATACGGAAGCCCTTCTAAAAATTCAGGAACCAACCCTGTATCAGCCATCCTCTTGGCTTGCTTCACCATATTTGGATCTCTTGCTATTGTTGCGGTAGCTGCTTGTAAAGAAGTAAAAAAGTCTTCCCCTGCGATCTGACCTGTAAATCCAGCTCTGATAATAGACTGTATAACCGTAGCGAGAGAATCAAGCTGACGCTTATTAATCAAAAGTCTTACTTCCAAGGAAGGGATATCAGAATTTTCCAAATCTTTATCGATAGCCCATGCAACTATATCTCTGGGTGCTTTTGCCTCTGTTTGACTACCGATCCATTGAATCATTGCTGCACGGAATGTTCTATTTGCAATATTTGTTGCCTTAGAAGCAGAAGCATTATTATCTTTGGCTATTACTTTATCAACATCAACAAGTTTATTTTCATTAGAAAAAGAAGGTTCTCCATTTTTTTCTGCATTTAATTGTGTTTGAACTTCTACCGATTCCGTTACTCTAAATAATTCTTTCATATTATTTGAAAAACCTCTAGTTAAATCATCTGCTCCTTTTTTAAATGCTTCTTTATCCGTTGTTAACACTTCAAGGAAGGCGGAATCACCCTCTTTACTCCCTGGATTTACTGCAAGTACTTTATATTGTGTCTTTGCTAAGGCATTGAATCTCTTTGCCTTAGGGTTTTCAAGATGTATTGATACAATATATATACCACTGTCATCTGCCAAACTTCTTAAGGTTTCTTCATTTTGACCAGATAAGTTCCATTTATGATCTACCTTATGTGAAGGAGCATCCCCTATTAATATAATTAATTTAATACTTTCTTTGCTCCAAACGGTTTTTTCCATGGCATCAGAAACACCTGAAAACATATCCTCCGGGAAATCTACAGAATCCACCAGTGTTACATTTACATTTGATAAAACCTCAGTAAAGTCTTTAATACCTACAAGCTCCTGTGTATAGTTTTTTGTTGTGTATCCAATTTTTGGTATATCTTCAACAGAATCACGATAACCCCATGCACCAAAATTGTATGTAATGTTATGCCCATTTTCTGCCATTTTCATCGAAGTTTCTCTAATGACATCAAGTGTATCTTTGATGAATGGTCGCATACTCACGGTTGTATCAAAAACCCAAATAACATCGACATTAAGACCTTGTAACTTTTTCTTACTAATAACCATACTAGGAGCTATTGCATCATTCAAATATATTTTAGATTTTCTTATATCGCTCTCATCTCTTGCGCCAGCTCTGGCATTTGTTACAGCAGCAAGTTTCACAAGCCTAGCTTCTCTATTTCCGAAATCTACTGCCTCAAAATCAAGAATAGGAAGCAGATAAAATTCTTTTTGTATATCCACGGCTCTTTTAGGCTCTACAGATTTAATAGGAAAGTTTTCACTTATATTATTATCATCTATAGCTGTATATAACTTTAAAACACTTTTTGCTCTCTCTTCATCTGTTGACTCAATAATCTTTTTGATCGTAGACTTTGAATCAAACATCAATACAGGCTTTCTTCCCTCAGGGTGAGTATAAACAAGACACATAGTCTGCTTCCACTCAAAAACATCTTTTGATCGCATCCACCCGACCACTTTCCCCTGACTATTACTCCCTATCTCATACCAACCTGCTTCCAGTTCCAAATCTTCTGCTGAAGGTCGAGTATAAACATAAAATGGCTGCATTGCAGGAACATCACTTTGAACAATGCCACTTTCTACACTTTTGTCTTTATAAATATTTGAAAATGGTCTTGCTAGTACCCTTAATGACAATAATCTCTTACCTTCAATTTTTATAGGTACTCTTTTTTTCACTACTTCTGACACACTAGATATATCTTCCATCTCAGTCGCTCCGCCGACCAAAGGAAATCCCATCAACGACACAAAAACCAAACTTTTTATTGTACTATTCCACATTACTCTTCCTTTCTTGAAATCATTTTATACTATCTAAGTATACTCTTTTTTTTCAAAATAGACCAAGCTTTCAGCCTATTTTTTACTTTATAGACTTTGTATTATTCTGATTTTAGTCCGTCTATAATGGACATAAAATTCGTATAAATTTCCACATCCGTCAGCAAAAGTAAAATCATTTTAACTATCACATTTTTTCTATTTGGCTGTCTTGCGGTTTTCATCTTCTATTCCTCTCGTATAATTATTTTGAATTCTGCACAAATTCTTCATCCCCAACCTCACCCATCAACCAAACCATCTGCTCCTCCAAATCTTTCATCGGACAGATACGATACGATTTTCGATACAAATTAAGTGCCTCTTTGTAGTGACCCACCTCAGTTTGTATTTCAGCCGTATCCACAAGAGAAACAAATGCTTCACTACTGCAACTGTCTGTTTGACTCTTTACTATCTCTCTTATTTCTTTCATAGTGCCGTATATAGGCTTGCCATCGCTGCCTATCCGCCATACACCTTGGATACCATTAACCGGTTTCAACTCTCCTTTTTTATCTCTTTTCAAAAAAAGCAAAACATCCAATCCCTTGCGTGGCAACTTAACATTGTCCTCCATCCAGCCATCAAACTTCAATGTATTTAAGACAAACGGCTTTTTGAGTGATCCCTTGATTGATTCAATAACCTGTAGTTCATTTTTCACAACTTTTGCTGTCGCCTCTCTCCATCGCATAGTCTTACCAGTATCACTTACAGTTTGAACTTTTGATACAACTATATATTCGGAAGCTTTCACCAACTGCTCATGTGGCATAAACTTTATGTATGCTTCTGCAAATGGGGAGAGTGAAACCATAACAATGATTACCGTTCCAACTCTCTTGATATAAGTGTTTTTATTCATTACTATTTCACTGGTTTTGTGAGGAAAGGTGTGTTTCTTTCAAGCTCAAAAGCTCTTCTTTTTTCCTGCTGCCTTTGGTCTTCAACTCTTTTTTCCCTCTCTTTCACCCAAAACTCCGGGCTTTTACCAGCTTCATTTTTTTTCCATCCATTGATAAGAGATGATACCTGTTTTTTAAATGATGAGACATTTGGTGTATTTGAATAGTCTATTTTATCGTGATAAGTGACAAAGGGACTGGTAACAGCATCAATTGCTTTGGTGAGCCCGGATGCTTTGCTATATATTCCAGATTCCGTAACAAATGCAGAAATCATGCGTATACGATAATGTTTCGCCCTTTCAATATCGGGAGGTGGAAGGAGCCATTTATTCGGATCAGCAGATAATTTCATCGCATTGCGGAAAGCTATCTCATCCGCTATTCCCCTAAGTCTTAGCTCCACAGCAGAACCATAAATCTTGCCATATCTACTTGCCAGTTCATAACCAAAATCATGCCGTTGGGCTAGCGCATCAAGCGAATCCATCGGTGCTTTTGGACCAGCTATTGTAGGGTGTTCAAAGCCTCCCCAATAACCAGGACCATACCAGTATCCATATTGAGTAATATCTTCCCCAATGGATAAACCGACACAAAGAGCCATCCAGCCAGCATGATCAAATGTTACCTTTGTAATGAAAAGCGAAGCCACCGCCGCTTCACACATCTCCTTCGTATGCACTGATACCAGCGGTTTCTTCGGGACTAATTTCTTGAGCACACTAAGTTTTTTGTTAATAACATCAACAATAGTACTATTATCATCATATTTACTTTTACCTATACAATAACTCCACACCTTAGAGTCTCTTGGAAAAGGAAATCTCCAACACCCATATCCTTGTGCCATACAAGGTGAGCCTGAGTGCTGACAAGAGTATTTTTCGCTATAAGGTTCTAAAATATCAGGATGATAGGATACACCTACACCAGGTGCAGCACCACCTCCATCTTGCCTGCAAAGACAATTATAAAAATTTTTAGGTGGTTTTTCCCCAACTCTTTGCATCAAAACTTGTAATTTTGTATGATTGAGTGAAGGAAGTCTCTTTATTATATTTGCTCTGAGATCATCACCTTCAAGTACTTTGGCAAAAGCCATTTGATTTAACACTCCCAAAAGTATAACTGCACATAATAATTTCCATAAAGTTTTCATTATTTTCCTTCTCTGAGTTCTTTTAAAAATGCATCAGGATCAAAATCCTCATCATCTATAAGATTCCAGCGATCTGTCACTGTCATGCCATCGGGAACAAGCCATTCAGTTGTAATCTTTTTCAGTTTCATGTGCAAATCAAAATTGGCTCTCTTATCCAATTTCTTCGTAGATA
>QMKU01000124.1 GCA_003646525.1 Campylobacterota bacterium | reverse complement strand
TTAAAATAGCCAAATATATCAGAGTATATATACCCCAAGATATATGTAGGGATAGCAAAAGGCAAAGCTAAAGCAAATACAAAAAAATTGACAAATCTAAAGTGATAAAATGTAGTCAAATAGGCACTGCCTACTCCTAAAATCAAAGTAAAACCCCCCACAGCCAATACTAATATCAAAGTACTGCTTATATACTCCCATAGTAGAGTCTCTTTCAAGTGAACAAGGGTTTGCGTCTCGCTCCCAAAAGCATGGTTGACTACAAGTGCTATAGGCAGTATGATTATAATAGTTAGAATATAACTAAAAGGCGACCAACGATTAATCAAATCAATACCATCCTACTTCATTAAATATCTTTACAGCTTCAGCGTTGTATTGACCTAGCTTATAGAGTTCTATACTATCTTCTTTGAAACTACCCCATGATTGCAATAGTTTTGAGGGGGCAACATTTTTATTGGCAGGATACTCATAATTTACAGAGGTGAAGACCTTTTGTGCTTCTGGTGAACATAAAAATTCTATAAATTTAATGGCATTCTCTCTATGTTTTGCATATTTGGTTACACCGACACCAGAGATATTTATATGTGTTCCTCTCTCATTTTCACCTTGGTTTGGGAAAAATATACCTATCATCTGTGCAACAGCCTTATCACTAAAGCTTTTAGAGTTGAGTAACTGCCCAACATAGTAGGTATTTACAATAGCAACTTTACCTATCCCCGCAGCCAAAGCTCTCATCTGGTCACGATCACTCCCTGTTGGTTTTCTCGCAAAGTTTGAACGGACACCCCCTGCCCAAGCTTTAGCCTCTTTTCTGCCACTGTGTGCGATGATGGAAGCTAGCAAGGATTGGTTGTAGATACTTGAAGAGCTTTGGGTCAAGATAGAACCCTTGTATTCTTTGTTGGCTAATGACTCGTAGGTAGAGAGTGATTTGGGGTCAACACTATCGATGTTGTACACGAGGACTCTTGCTCGTTTGGTCACAGCAAACCAACTCCCATCTCTGTCTCTCAAATTTATAGGTATAACTTCCTCTAAAAATTTTGAGTGTATAGGCTGGAGTAAGCCTCTCTCTTTGGCATAAGTGAGCCTCCCCACATCTACTGTGAGCAAGATATCAGCAGGAGTATATCTCCCCTCCTCCTCCAACCTTTTCATTATTTGATCGGCATTGGCTTGGACTACATTTACTTTGATACCAGTTTTTCCCGTAAATTTTTTAAATAAAATCTCATCAGATGGGTAGTGTCTATGTGTGTAGATATTTACCTCATTGGCTTCTATCGAGACAAATAGTATAACCATACTTAAAAATATCTTCATCGCTATGTTTCCTTGTATAATTTCGTATAAAATATTTGTCATTGTATCAAAACTCAAGTGAAATATGCTTTAGTTTTATACTCTACATGTGGGGTAGCCTAAGTGTAAAGTTCACAAAGGAGCCTTTATATTATCTGTTTCAAGAAGTATTATCATCAATATTTTACATCTTAATAAAATCAAAAGGGGTAGCTACTTAGCTTTTTCTTCTCAAAATTTCTTTTTTGCATCTAGCGGTTGACTTGAATTGTAAGTTTTCGCTAGAAAATTTATTAGTTCCAAGGTTTTGTTATCCTTTTAATACATCTAAAACAATATTTTTAACTTTATTATATTCACCAAAGTAGTTTGGATGGTATAGTCTTGCAGTCTTTTAAGCCTGAGGAATATAGACCTTAGGAAGCTCGCAAGGACAAGTTAGGTGGGTAGAATTGTTTTTGGGAGCTTCCTTAGAACATTCCATGATCTTCTGAAATGATAGGAGTTGCTTTTTGTGTAGTTTTTGGTTTTTTCTTTTCTGAAGTACTTTTTTTTGGACGACTCTTTTTTTTGGCATTTTTATTGACATCTATAAAGCGTTTATCTGGGATTTTGAAGGTCTCTTTTTTGTGACCAGTACTTGATTCCCATATCATTTGGTCATAGAGATAGATATCATTTTTGAAGTAGGCGAGTCCATCTTCTTTGTAAACGGTAAAATAGAGAATATGTACTGGTATAGCTTTAGAGAGCTTGAGTGTTGTAGATTTCATCGTATCTAGAATTTGCTGTATTCGCTCTTGTGAATAGTGACCTTTGACATGGTCTAGGAGAATATTCATAAAGTCAAAGGGTTTGTCAACACGCATACAGCCTGAGCTATAGATTTTATAGCGTCTCTCAAGCAGGGATTTGTTGTCTGTATCGTGCAGATAGACAGCATATTTGTTGGGGAACATAAATTTAATCCGACCTAGGGCATTGCTATCTCCTGCATATTGCACAAAACGATAAGGAACACGCTTGCTGCTATGCTCATAGGGGTCAAGTTCAGTAGATGTGACTTGAACTTCTTTTTTTCCAGAAAAGACATGGATATTGTTGTCTACTAAATAGTTTGGATTTTCTCTGAGGACATGGATAAGATCTCTTTTGATGAGATTATCAGGGATGGTCCAAGTGGGATTGAGCACCATATAGGTGATCAGATCGCTAAAAATAGGTGTCGGTCTGTCAATACGACCTACAACAATACCCGTCTTAAAGAGCCGTCGTGTATTTCGGTAATAGCGGAGGTTAAAGTCAGGGATATTAACCTCTACGAACTCATTCTCAAACGATCTAGGATAGAGTTTACACTTATCTAAGTTGGCTATGATTTGTTGGATATTTTTTTTGGCAGGAAGATTGAGATAATAGGTCATGACTTTATCGACCTTTCCATCAACTTTGAGATTGTAGCGTTTTTGATAAGTGAGGACTGCTTGTCGAAGTTGAGCATCAAATTTTTTATTAAGTGATGCATTTCGGGGTAGATCACCAGAAATTTGTAGTCTTTTTTTGATCTCTACTATCCTCTTGTCTTTATCTCCTAGCTTGAAAACTTTATTGGTATAAGCAATCTCGGGAAACTTTGCCATTACACGATAGTCTTTGAGCATCTCGATGAGTTTTTTATATCGCTGCTCCATAGGGATAAGGGATGCAAGATAAGACTTGATCTCACTGTTTGTTATTGCATCATAAAGTCGATCCTGAGAGGGGAAGCCTTTTGGAGTGATTTCCCATTTTGCTTCGATATCATCACTAGCTTTAAGTGCTTTCATTTTTTGCTGAAGTAATGCCCAATCAACATCACCCTGAACGATGAAACGAACCAGACTGACGAAGCTGTTGCTGAGCAAGATATCCAGACGGGCATAAACTTCTGTCAATTTTTCTTGAGATATTTCATTATTATCAAGTAGATAAAAAAGATGTTTAATATTTTTTCGTCCCATAGGTTTGTTTTTGTAATTAAAGAAGGGATTATTGAGTACTTTTATAAGTTGGGTTTGTCTATGTGCATTAGTAGATCCTACCCAGAGAGGCTTATAATTGCTTTTTTTATAGAGTGTTTTGACGATAGCTTTGTTTCGCCCACTGAGTTTAGTATCGATAGTTCTTTGTATAGTGGTACCGATCTCTTCACTAGAGAGAGTCACGGCTTCGAGTGTTATACTGATGAAGATGGAAATGAATAGCCAAAATATTTTTTTCATAAATGCTCCCAAGAATTAAGAATTAAATAATTTTAATTAATTGTAAATTTATGAATTATAGTGAAATTATATTGAATAGTAAAGGAAAAGAGAATTTATAAGTAAAAAAGAGATTCTACTGAGCCTAAAGACTCAGTAGAGAAGAAGTTTCTTAGAATCTGTAAGAAACACCAACATTTACAATATCAATTTGGAATTCACTTGAAGCATTATAAACATCATACTCAATAGTGTCATCATAAAGACTTACATAGTCAGCAAAGATAGAAATGTTACCATTAAATGTATATGCTACACCAAGACCCCAAGAGAAACCATCAAGATCAGTTGTTTGAGTAAAAGTTCCACCAAGAAGATTGATATCTTCATCAAGACTACCTCCACCATATCCAAGTAGTGCATAAACATCAAATTCAGGAGTGACTGGGTACATTGGCTTCACATAGATACCCCAAGCATCAAGTTGTGCTGTTGTATCAACGAATTGACCATTATAATCCCATACGCCATCAAGGTCATTCATTCCTGCCCAATAACGACCTTCGATTGCTACATATGAGTTGAATTTATAACCAACCTGAAGAAGAAGTTGATCGAAATCTCTTGATTCTTCCTCAAAAGATACTTCACCTTGACCTGGATTCCACTTGTAAGTCTCATCACCACTCAATGAACCATAACCAAGACCAAGATAGAAACCTGCATCTGTGTTTACTTCAACTACTTCTTCTACTTCTACGATTACTTCTGGCTCTACGATTGGAGCGATATCTCCACCTGCTACTGCAAACGAACTCATTGCCAATACAGCTACTGCTGATAATACGATATTTTTCATTTTTTTATCCTTGTGTTATTGTGTTTAGATGGCAGAATTATAGCATATAGCATCTAGGAATGTCAAGGTTTTTGAACAATTTATTAACAATTTATTAATTAAAAATTAACAAACCCCATAAATAGGGGATTTGAAAAAAATAAATTATCTGTTTTTATTTCAATAAATCTTATTTCGTAAACAAATAGTTACAATTCTAAACTAGATGAATCCTTTTTTTCTTGGTACAAACATGCTTCAAAGAGATATTGGTGTTCTGTTGGCAATGAATTATAAATCGCATAAGACATCTCTCTGATTTCCCAGAGGGCTGCTTTATTGCTACGAAGAGAGATGAAATTTTGTAGTGATCGGGCATTTATCGTCCATGTTAGTTCAGTCTTGTAGCTTTCAGGCAGGCAATATTTGGCTATATCATTACTGATTCCACTTTTTAGAATGGATTGGAGATTGTTTAGAGCCTTGATGGATGCACTATCGACTAACTTGTTGTTGGTAAGTACGATAAATCTCTTAGCACTTTGGTAGTCATCATCTGCAAAAGGTTCACTCTCTTTGAGTTCTTTGAGTGTATAGCGTGTGCTTTTGACACTAGGACTTGCTATTCTATGCCGTGCCAACTCCTGTAGAAGAGCTCTGCTAACCCCTTGTATATAAAAGGTATAGACTAGATGTTCCATAGTAGAGGCGTGTTTAAATTTGTTACCAACTCTATCTATGAGTGCTTTGTCTCTATCTCCACCATCATCACTTTTGTCAAAACTCTGCCAACAGGTACGGATAGCATGGGCACAGACATCCAGTGGCGTGTAGTGCATTAGTGTTATATTCATTATCATATCCTTAATATAATAAATCAAATGATATTATATGTGTAGTA
>QMKU01000123.1 GCA_003646525.1 Campylobacterota bacterium | reverse complement strand
CGATAGAACTCGTGTGGATTGCTTAACAGATGAATATGCTATAGAGGTGGACTTCTCCAAGAAATGGGCTGAGAGTGTAGGTCAGTCTCTGCATTACGCTCTCATGACTGGGAAGAAACCAGCTGTAGGACTCATAGTGAGAGAAACAAAAAAAGATAAACGACATATGAAGAGGCTTGAATCACTGGCAGAAAAGTATGATATTAAAATTTTTAAAATTGAAAGAGAAGAATAGTCTATTATCACTTCAATAAAACAAGCCTATCCGCTTGCGAGATAAAGTGTCGTAAATCTTCCGAGCTTCCAATCAAAATCATTTGAACACCTGATGCATCAAATTCTTTATTTTCTACTGTGATATTATGTTGTACAAAGAGATATTCAACCTTCCCTATATTTGTGTAGTTGCAGTGTATAGTTATCTTTTTAAGTTTTTTATATATATGTAGCTTCTCCTCTTGTACCACCAAGTTTGTTGCCGTCGAATAGGCACGAACCAAACCACCAGTACCCAGTTTTGTACCACCGAAATAGCGTACTGTGATCACGGCAATATCGATTAAATCATTCCCTTGGAGTACAGAGAGTGTTGGCTTGCCCGATGTGCCTCTAGGCTCACCGTCATCACTGCTACCCTCAACAATCTGATCAAATTCATTCATATACCGAAAAGCTGTTACAAAGTGACGCGCCTTTGGGTGTTCTTGTTTTAATTTTTCGAGTGTACTTTTATATTGGGAGTAGGGCATCAAGTGTGCGATGAATTTCGATTGTTTTTCAACTAACATTTCAAATGTGTGTGTATGGACTGTAAACATAGAGAAAGTGTATAACAAAAAGGATTAAGAGAGGGACAATTAAGCACCCGTAAAGCTCAATCTGATATATTTCAATCAAAAAGAGAGTCCTATGTTAGAAACTGTTGTTTTGATCTATACACTTTATGTTTTTCTCAAAATCTATATTTCCATTATGCAGATCGGATATATTAACGAAGAGAAACGAAAAACACCTGTACTTATGTCAATATCCAAATATTTAGTAGCAGGCAATTACGCAGTTACCAAGGAAAAGTTGAGTTTGGTAGAAAATTTTGTAGATTATTTTGTCTTTCTCTGGTGGGTGATTGCAGGATTTAGCTGGCTCCAAAAGATGGTTCCTGCTCAAGGGGAGATTAGTCAAGCAGTTCTTTTTCTTTTTGGATTTTTCGCCATTAATTATATTATCTCTTTGCCTTTTTCACTCTATCAAACCTTTAAGATCGATGAAGCTTTTCGCTTTAACAAAACCACACCCAAACTTTTTGTGATTGATCAGATCAAATCTATGGCTATGTTTGTCGTGATTGGTGGAGTACTTTTTGCTGCACTCTCTTGGATCGTGGCAAACTATGATTCTTGGTGGTTATGGGGTTTTGTTCTGCTCTTTACTGTGGCCGTTCTGATCAATGTGATCTATCCTACGATTATCGCTCCGATCTTCAATAAGTTCAATCCACTTGAAGAGGGGGAGCTAAGGGATGCAATCGTCAGTTTGATGGAGCGTGTCGGATTGAAGAGTGATGGTATTTTTGTGATGGATGCCAGCAAAAGAGATAGCCGACTCAATGCCTACTTCGGAGGTCTAGGAAAGAGTAAACGAGTGGTACTCTTCGATACATTGATCGAAAAGCTTAATACCAAAGAGCTGCTTGCGGTGCTAGGACATGAGTTGGGACACTTTACTCATGGAGATATATGGAAAAATATTGCTCTGATGGGTGGATTGCTTTTTGTCTCTTTCTTCCTCCTTGGGAATTTGCCTGATACACTTTTTACTGCGATGGGCGTAGTGCCGACAGCAGGTGTCAAGATCACGATGATGATCATGCTTCTTCCTGTGGTCAGCTTCCTCTTTACCCCTGTCATGAGCTATGTGAGTCGTCACAATGAGTATGCGGCTGATGTATTTGGCGCAGAGATGGGTGGACGAGAAAACCTCGTCTCTGCGTTGATGAAGTTAGTGACAGAGAACAAGTCATTCCCCAAATCGCATCCACTTGTGATCTTCTTTTATCATACGCACCCACCGATTATCGAGCGACTCAAAGAGCTTGGTTATGACGCTACCAATACGATCGTAGGAGAGGATGCGGAAGAGGAGGGCTTGCAAAAAGAGGGGATTTTTGCTTTCATGGGAGATGAAGAAGGCAAGAGTGACTGATGACCATCACGCAAGCTCTTGATATTGCCGAAACTCACCTCCGAGAGAGCTGTCAAAAGCCTCGTTTTGAAGCGGAACTGCTTCTCGCCTATCACTTAGGCAAAGAGCGACTCTACCTCCATATACATGGGGATGAGAGAGTAGAAGATATAGATGCTTATCATGGCCTTGTCAAGAGGCGTGAAGCCCATGAACCTTATGAATATATCGTAGGTATAGCAAGTTTTTATGATATAGTATTGTTTGTGGAGAGAGGGGTATTGATACCCAGACCAGAGACAGAGCTACTGATCGATAGGGTGGCTCAGGTTATAGAGAGAGAGGATATCACGCAGATTGTCGAGATAGGGGTAGGTTCGGGGGCTATCTCTATCGTGCTTGCTCGTAAATTCCCACAGTTGAAGATCATAGCAACTGACATATCAGAGGATGCACTGCGTATCGCAAGTCACAATGTCAAGCACTTTGGACTTGAGGGTCAAATCACTCTCATTGGGAGTAATCTGATGGATGAGGTCAAAATAAAACCTCAATTGGTCGTCAGTAATCCCCCGTATATTGCAAGTAATTTCAAACTAGAACGAAATATATCTGAGTATGAGCCACATGCAGCTCTCTTCGGTGGTAGAGATGGAGATGAACTACTTCATCGTATCATTTGTGATGTTCACAAAAGAGCTATTGTTTGGCTTGCATGTGAGATAGGATATGACCAACGCAACTCTATGCAGGGGCATTTTGATGAGATTGGGGTAAAAATGAGTGAGTTTTACCAAGACTTAGCAGGGTTCGACAGAGGATTTGTTGTACGGCTTGGATAGATGCCAAAGTTAAATATTTGAGAGTAGGGGGCTTTGGTAGGTTTCTTAGGAATAGAGTAGAAACAACTACCAAACGATAAGCATTTAGGAGCAGGGACTTTAGTCCCGTTTGACGGGACTAAAGTCCCTGCTCCAAGTATTTATAGCGTTAATAGTGATATATCTATAAGCCACAAGGGCACAATACAAAACAAGGAAAAAAATGAATAAATATTTTAAAATAACAACAATAGCTTATCTAGTATTACTAGGAGCGACTTTGGGTGCAGGGCTCTTCGCTGGTATCGTTGTGACGGCAGTGACTTTTCATACTGAGCAGTGGCTTGGCGAAGGGGTGTTGACGCATTATCAAGAGGGTTTGATCATGACGCAGAGTTTTGTGCGACTCTCTTATCTGGTGAATTTTACCCTACTTGTAGTCTTTTTATATGAGGGATATAAATATAAAAAGTTTGAGCGCGATACGATTACTCAGATTGCAACCTTCTTTGTATTTGCGACAGGATTGCTTTTTGCTCACTACTATATCCCAGATATATTGACGATGCAGACAGCAGGTGAGGCGATGACGCAGAGTGAAGCATTTATCAATACACACAAAGGTTCAGAGATCAATTATAAGATTTTTTCATTGGCACTCTTGGTTCTGATGGTACGCAATATGCAAAAAGCATGTAAGTAGCAAGTGTCGAGGTTCAGAGATGGAAAATGAGAGTTTAATGCATCTATTATTGGGGTCATTTCCTAGTACGCGATCGGAGATTACATGGTTTGGGCGATAGGGGATATTCAGGGATGCCATAGGCATTTGATGATTTTGCTGAAAAAGATAGATTTTAATCCCAAGCACGATACACTATGGATCGCTGGAGACCTTGTCAATCGTGGAGAAGATTCACTAGAGACATTGCGATATCTTTATAAGATACGAAAAAGTCTCGTCATCGTACTAGGAAACCATGATATTGCTCTGATTGCAGCCTATCTCGGTATCAAAAAAAGCAACCCTTCGATTGATCCGATTTTGAATGCGCATGATGGACCAGGGCTGATCAAGTGGCTCAGGTCTCAAAAGTTTTTTCACTTGGATCATGATCTAGGGTATTGTATGTCGCATGCTGGTATCTCTCCGCAGTTTGATCTAAATATGGTAAGTCAAGCTGCCAAAAAGATAGAGAAGAGACTTCATGGCGATAGCTACAAGGCATGGGTCTCCTCTATGTTTGACAAAAGTATGGATCATTTTGATTCGAAGAGCAGCGAGATAGAGAAGGATCGTTATATCCTCTCTTCTTTTGTTCGTATGCGATTTTGTTATGATGATGGCAGATTGGAATTTAAACAGAAAGGTGCGCCAAACCCCTTGGATATAGAACAAAAGGGTATTGTGCCATGGTTTGACTGTCCCACACGCAAAAAGATTAAACCCAAGATTATTTTTGGGCACTGGTCTACTCTAGGATACTATTCCGATACTCATGTACGCTGTCTGGATTCTGGATGCGTATGGGGAGGGATGATGACAGTGATACAAATCGACAGCAAGAGAGAAAAAGTAGTGCATATAAAGTGTGATAAATAAAGATGGGGTTATTCAATTTACGCTAAAATATCCCCGATATTAGAATAAGAGGATACAAATAATTATGTCTCAAAAAATAGCTTCAGCCAGAATCTCTGAAAAGAGTTCAAAACTACTTCAAGATCTCAACAATTCTCTCCCTTTTGATAAGGTACTTTATCGTGAAGATATAGAGGGATCGCTTGCGCATGCATATATGCTCTGTGAACAGAAGATCATTTCAAGAGAGGATTATGATCAGATAGAGAGTGGTCTTCATGAGATTTTGGATGAGATAGAGTCTGGTGAGTTTAAATTGGATGGTGATGATGAAGATATACACATGGCTATCGAGGGTAGATTGACTGACAAGATAGGGGATGCAGGCAAGCGTCTACATACCGCACGCAGTCGCAACGACCAAGTAGCACTTGACTTCAGACTCTATGTGCAAAATAGCACCCAAACTATCGCTGATCTGCTTCTGGAAAATATCTCTACCTTTGTGAAGACTGCCGAAGCCAATGTCGAAGTGATGCTACCAGGTATGACACACTTACAGCACGCTCAGCCTATAAACTTCGGCTACCATATGATGGCTTATGCAAGTATGTTCAAGCGCGACTATGAGCGTTTTGTAAGCTCTTGGGAGCGAAACAACTATAGTCCGATCGGTTGTGCGGCATTGGCAGGTACACCACACAACATTTCGCGTCAGATCACTTCAGATAGACTGGGTTT
>QMKU01000122.1 GCA_003646525.1 Campylobacterota bacterium | reverse complement strand
TCTTCTACTAGAATTTCACCAGTATAGTCACTCAATACAGCGCCCATATATCCAGTTACTTTAGATAAGTCTGAAAATACTTCTTTGTTAAGCATCTTTTTCTCCTTTTTATTTGCTTTCAAATAGAATTATACTATAAGTAGTTTTATATCGAATCATTTCTTCAAGTTAAAATAGAAAAAAGTAAAATTACTGACAAATTACTCAAAAGAGTGAATAGTCCTCTTTGATCTGTTTTTACTCGTTCGACAGCTCCAGCTGTCGAACTAGAAAAGTTAAGGATTATCGGAAGTGGTGCTTTGGCTCCACCTAATGGCTGAGGCTGAAGCCACAGTTCCGATGAGGTTCTATTTTTTGCTTATTTCATTGGTTTTTGTGCAGTTGGATATGCATAATATAATGGTGCGTTGGAAACAGCACCCTACACGACCTCTCATAAAGAAAGAGTATCACAAGCATATCAAGTGTTCTGTAGGGTGCTGTTTCCAACGCACCATTATTACGCAAAAAGAAAATGATACTTAACTTTTTGAAACTAGGCAAACGCCTTCTACTTAATGCATTGGCAGTGTGACAGCCGTAGGGTGTAGTCACCGACTACACCCTACTGAAATATAACAATATCTCAACCGAGGTAAAGTATCAACAATCCATCCACTTGTGAGTTGATTTTGCAACACATGACCCCTACCGTGCTTATTTCATTGGTATTGACGTGCAGGTCGGGGTCTCCGTACCCCGACAATATAATGTCAATCGTTGATATATTTTTAAAATTCAAAAGATTATGATATAATAACTCTAGTTGGGACAGGTAGAGGGAACGCTAATTCCCTCAACTGCTTTTAGTATAGCTTTTCTGATAATATTATCAGAATTACTATAACAATTATAATGCGTGTGAGCATTGTTACATCCTTTATTAAGGGCTAACCCTGTCCCACCTCACGCCTCACAATGCAAACTCCACAAATAATCGCCCAACTAGGTATGATAGTATAGCAGAAAATATATTGAGTTCTTGATGTGCGTAGGCAATGCCAATGAATTAAGGATTATCGGAAGTGGTGCTTTAGCTCCACCTAATAGCTGAGGCTAAAGCCACAGTTCCGATGAAGCTCTATTTTTTGCTTATTTTATTACGCAAAAAGAAAATGATACTTAACTTTTTGAAACTTTCTCAAAAGAGTGAATAGTCCTCTTTGATCTGTTTAAGTATACTCTTGTCGAGAGTATAGATAAAAGCATAGTTGAAGTGAACATTTTTGAGTGTTTCACGCACTTCCTCTTCAGTCTCAAACCAAAAAGGGCGTGTAATATTTTCGACTTTTGTTTTGGGTGGTGTGAGGACTATACTTTTGACCCATGAGCCATTATGCTTTAGATACTCTCTAGCTTGATCTATATCCCTGAGATTGTCAGTGAAGATTACTACTTTGTCACTTTTGGAAGCATGAGCGGTATTGAGTTCTCCATCGATAAAAACTGGAATGAAATGTTTGGTATATTTGATACGATCTATGGAGTAGGGGAGATCATGATGCTCACAAAAAGCCACAACTCTTAGTAGAGAATCGAGATGAAAGGGGATGAGTTCTTTGTCCTGATAGACATACCCTCCTACTTTAAATGTCGTTTTGAAGAGTGTATCCATAACAGGATAACCCTCTACATCTTTTTCGAGGTGCTTGACATTGGGTTTGATCTGTTTCATCAAGACTTCGTCACTACCGACAAAGAGTTTTTGTGATGAGTTCAAGATTTGCTCAAAGGCTTTTCGCCATTCGTCAGCAATAAAAGTGATATTGCCTTTTTGCAGGAGAGTCATTTTGAGAAAACTATTTTCATGTGCACTCAGGAGAAAAAATTCTGCCTCTTTTTCGAGGATAACATAACGCAAGAGCTTGAAGGCTGCATCTTTTATCGAATCAACTTTAATCCAGATAGTTTCTTGATCGCTTATTTTGAGTGTTTCATCGTCATAGATGATCGCATAAGCACCATTCTCCAAAGCAGTATGAATATCTTCAGGGTCAGAAGAGAAGAAGAGGTCTCCATGCTCTACCTTGGAAGGAAAAACTGTAGCTCCCTCTATGGCTTGTATGGTAGGATTATTTTGTAGTGTACCGTCGGTTAGACTGATTAGTGCATCGATTGTCATTATCATCCTATCTTTGTGCCATTTGTTTTGGGTGCCTCTGGACGAATTAGACTCAATCCATTTTCATCCTTGGCTGCCAAGATCATTCCTTCGCTCTTCATTCCCATCAGTTTGGCAGGCTTGAGGTTGGCGACGACACAGACTTGTGTACCCAATAGGGATTGGGCACTGTACCACTCCTTGATGCCAGCAACAACCTGTCGAGGCTCTTCTTCTCCAGTGTCAACTTGTAGAAGTAGTAGTTTTTTACTTTTGGGAACCTCTTCAGACTTTACGATCGTGCCGACTTTTAGAGCTGTTTGAAAGAACTGATCTATTCCGATCAGCGCAATCCCTTCACTCTGAGCTGTTATTTCTATTTTCTTCTTTTCGTTTGATGCTTTTTCGAGTGCTTTCTCTTTTTTTGAACTTATAGAAGGTTCATCATTTGCGAGTAGTGGCTCTTCGATACGAGGGAAAAGTGGTGGAATTTTTTCAATTGTAAATACTTCGAGAGGTTTATTGTCGATGATAAGTCTATTCCAGCTCTTGTTGTCTATGCTAAATCCAAGTGCTGATGCGATGAGAGGTGAAATCTGTGGCATTACAGGATCAAGCATAATGGAAACTTTGGCGAGTATCGTAGCGATAAGACCGTTAAGTGCCATAGCCTCATCTTCTTTCCCCTCTTTCATTAGTCTCCATGGTTGATATTTATCGATCGCTTTGTTGGCGACACTCAGGGGTCGCCATAACTCTTCGAGATAACGATGGAGTTGCATATCAAAGAGAAGAGGTTCGAGTTTTTTGAGAGATTCATTTACTTCATCGAGTTCTGTTTGATAGTATTCATCAACCATATCACACTCTACACGACCATCGAAATATTTGCCACTCATTCCTATCAGTCGGTTGAGAAGATTTCCGAGGTCATTTCCGAGGTCAGAGTTGATACGGTCAATGAGTGCTTTTTGGCTGAAATCGCCATCTCCACCGAAGGGAACTTCACGGAGCATAAAATATCTGAAATTATCCAGTCCATAAGCATCTGCTACTTCTCTAGGATTTACGACATTACCTTTTGATTTGCTCATTTTGGCACCATTTCTCGTCCACCAGCCATGTGCTGCGACATGCTTGGGTAGTGGTAGATCGAGACTCATTAGAAATGCTGGCCAATAGATCGCGTGAAAACGGAGAATATCTTTGCCGATCAAGTGAATGCGTGCTGGCCAAAAATCCATATTTTTCTCATCTGTCCCGTATCCAAGAGCTGTGAGATAATTCATCAAAGCATCAAGCCAAACATACATCACATGTTTGGGGTCATCGAGCTCTTCGGGGAGCTTTACCCCCCAGTCAAAACTGGTACGGGTGATCGAGAGATCATCCAAGCCCCCTTCGACAAAACGGATCACTTCATTTCGTTTGCTTTTGGGCAAGATACAGTCAGGTCGCTCTTCATACCATGCCATCAGTCTCTCTTGGTAGGCTGAGAGCCTAAAGAAATAACTCTCTTCTTCTACGACAGATGTTGCCCTACCGCATTCTGGACAGAACTCATCATCTACCAGTTGTGTCTTGGGAAAAAAAGTTTCGCAAGATATGCAGTAGTGACCTTTGTAGACATCTTTGTAGACATCTCCTTTTTCTTTCATCTTGAGAAAAGCTTTTTGTACACCAATCTTGTGCTCTTCGTCTGTTGTACGAATAAATTTATCATAACTTATTCCAAAGTCATCCCAGAGATCTTTGAAAGTTGCAGAGATCTCATCGGCATACTCTTGAGGACTCTTTCCTCTTTCTAGTGCAGATTGCTCGATCTTTTGACCATGTTCGTCTGTTCCTGTCAATAGGTAAGTATCTAAACCAATCATACGAGAATAGCGTGCGAGAGTATCAGCGATGATAGTTGTATAAGCATGACCAATATGGGCAATATCGTTGACATAGTAGATGGGGGTAGTTATATAGGCTTTTTTGTTGCAAGACATAGTTGTTTCCTAACAAATGAGTTTTGGATAATTCCGGAAAAATAGTGTATCAAAAATATACTGTAGAAGTGGTGAAATGGAAAAGAAAATGTGCTGTTGTCAGGAGACAGCACTCTGATGTCAATGAATTAAGCATTGCTAAAGATAGTTTTATTGTAGCATTAGAATATATCAATAGACTCGAATTTAGCAATAAGCAAAACAAAAATAAAACTGAGAATTTAATAAAAAGAGAGAGATTCTTATCTCATCTTGTATAGTATCTGAAAATATATCTCTTGCAACACTCAATAAAAAGCATTTTGAGAGAATAGAAGAAAGGGATATAATTCGATATATTAAAGATTAATACAATAAAAGGAATACCATGTCAACAACCATTCAGTGTCCCAACTGCGGAACTCAAATCGATGTTAATGAGATACTTTCTCATGAGCTTGAAGAGAAACTAAAGCAAGAAAATAGTGCAAAACAACGAGAGATAGAAGAGGGGAACAGGAAAATTGAAAGCAAACTCAACAAAGAGTTAAAGAAGTTAGCGACTCAAAAAAAGTCTATAGAGGAACAAAACGAACAGTTTAATGAGAAACTAAAGATAGCTACCAAAGAGAAGCTAAAGATTGAAAAAGAGAAGCTTAGAGATAAGATAAAAAAGGAGATAACAGCAGAGCAGAGTGACTCAATGGCACTACTGCAAAAAGAGTTAGATGACAAATCTGCACAAGTCCAAGAACTCAACAAAAGTAAAGCAGAGGTAGAGAAGCTCAAGCGAGAAAAATCGGAGGTAGAAGCTACACTCAAAGCTGACCTCCAAGCAACACTAAGCAGAGAACTCAAAGATCAGAAGATTCAGACACAAAGAGAGCTTAGAGAGGCATTTGAAATAGAGCAAAAAGAGTCGATGGCACTACTCCAAAAAGAGTTACAAGACAAATCAGAACAGGTCAAAGAACTCAACAATGCCACTATAGAGATAGCGAGACTCAAACGAGAAAAAGGGGAGATAAGCTCTCAAGCAAAAGCAGATGCACAAGTAGAACTGGGCAAAATGCTACAAGAAGAAAAAGAGAAGATAGCCAAGAGTTTTGCAGAACAAAACGAACTCAAACTCAAAGCCAAAGATGAGCAGATAGAGCAAATCAAGAGAGACTTTGATAATGCTCAAAGGAAGCTAGAACAAGGCTCTATGCAG
>QMKU01000121.1 GCA_003646525.1 Campylobacterota bacterium | reverse complement strand
TTGCCTGCACCATTTGGACCCATGATTGCTACCCTGTCTCCTGCGTCAAAAGAGACAGTCACATCATCTAGTGACTTGTCCTTGAAGAACTTTTTGGTGATATGTCGCACTTCTATCATAGCATATCCGTCAATCTAAAATTATATCCCAATGCATCAGTGTGACACACATCGATACATCGTCCACACATTGTACAGTCTCCACTGATCACATGTTCTCTCGTAACCCCTTTCTCTCCTCTACCCTTGGCATATTTTGCCTTGGTCAACTCCAGAATATGAGGTTCTGGACAGACACCGCTACAAGCCATACAGTGATCACAGTTGTCATTCCATTCTATCTTTGTGGCACTTGCCCATCCTATCATAGCATAGGTTGTTCCAACTGGACAGATATAAGTACACCAAGCACGAGAAGAGACAAACACATCAAAGAGAAAAATGATAACTACCCAGATCAGAGCTACACTCCAACCATAGACGATGACACGACTCAAGATACCTACAATATTGATACTCTCAAAAACGATATAGCCACTTCCTGCTGCTAAAGCCAAGAAAATTACCCAAAAAGCATACTTTATCTTATTGCTATAGAGTTTACTATAAGGTCTTTTATTGATAATTTTCTTAGAGATCAGCTTGTAGTGCAGAGCCTCCGCTATGTCAGCCAACACGCTGTAGGGACAAACCCAACCACAATAGGTACGCCCACCTATCAGTAGATAGACGATCACTATCGTTGCTGTCCCGATGATCATATTGATGCCAAGTTCATACTGCGTTGTATAGACTTCAATCGCCGTATAAGGATCGATCATATGAAAGCCTAAAAAGCGTGAAGCATTGAGCGTTCCTTCAAGTATCTGAATGTCAAGAAAAAACGACAAAAAGAAAAGAAGATGAATGGAAATAACTGAAAACCATTTCCAAAAACGCCAACTAGGTTTGATTTTTCCCTTTGCATTTTTAATTAAAAATGTGCTGAGTAGTGGTGTTTCCACCAACTCTTTTCTACCTGAATGATACTTATCTATAAACATAGTGATATCCTGTTATTTTTCCAATACCTTGGCACGATCAGCAAACTCTGCGATCTCTTTGGCAAGCGTATCTAAATCTTCGTTACTTAGATTTTGAAGCAATCCATACATGACATAGTTCTTCTTCGTTCCACTTTTGAAGTCTGTCAATGCTGCGGAAACTTTCTCATACTTCAAACCTATCACTTTGGGTCCGATACCGCCTTCGCCATTGACCCCATGACAGGATGCACATTTGGTTCTATAGAGCGTACTGACTTTAAATCCACCTATATTTCCAGCTTTTTCCCTTAGTGCCTTGAGTTTATCCTCTCCCTCTTTTTTAGTATCTTTTGCAGGGACTACACTATCCCCTATCGCAACAAGAGGAGCAGCACTTCCAGATATCGCTCCCGAACTCGCAGACTTTTTCCCCATCTCTACCAAAAGATCTGATTTTCTGAAGATCTCTTCGACTTTACCCATCGCATCTATCTCCTTGTCTACCTGAATCAGATAGACGAAAGTCCCTATGGTTGCCAAAAGCCCCAAGCCTGCTAATATGTTCTTAATCATTCTCTTCTCCTTTAAGTGCCCTGATCTCTTTGTTAAATTGCGCTACTTCGTTTGCCAACGATTTGAGTTCATCTTCTGGCATACTCTTTACTAGCTCATACATCAAGATATTATTTGAGGGGTCATTTCGATATTTGATCATTTTTCCATAGATAAAGTTTCCATCTTTTTCTAGCAAAGAGGGACCAATAATCCCATTGGCATAATCATCATGACAAGCTGAACACTTCACCATGAAATTTTTGCTCAGTGCATTTTTCAAAAGATCAATTCGCACATACTGGTAAGGATTATTGATACCGCTGTCCCTCTCAATGACAGTTACTTTACCATCAACCACCTTGTTTTTAACGCGTTTCTCAGCGTCTACGCGAGTAAAAGTTTTATCTGCCCCATGATCCTTTTTCCCTTCCTCTGCGTATGCATAATAGAAGCCTTTCTTGTCAGCTTTCAACTCTTTGTCATGTTGCTCTTCTGCCTGTTCTTTTTTCTTCTCGCCCTGAGTTACTTTAATCTCAGATATTTGAATCTCTTTCAGACTTTCTCCTGGGCTATCTACGGACTCCTTTGGCTTATCTCCACCACAGCCAATCAAAAGAGCTGCTATTGCAATACTATATATGACTTTTTTCATCTTCTACCCTTTTTATGATATTCACTAAATGTCGCTCTTGGTTTGATCGATAGTACAGATGTCGGGCAAACTTCCACGCAAACGCCACAGCCAACGCAGGCTTCCAATATTTCTGGCTTTTTGCCTCCGCTTTCTACATCAGCAATCATTCGTATCGCATCAGTTGCATTGGGCAATGGGCACATATCTGCACAGAGTGTACAGGCTTTACCCTCAAACGAATCTAATTTCTGAAGGACTTTCTCTTCGAGCTCTCTCTTATCAGACTTGTCAGGGAAATCCTCCAATTTATAATTTTGAAGTTCACGAGATGTCAAAGTTCTCGTATTGCGATAGATTCGATTGATCATCTCTTTACTGACTAGCTTATTCTCTCTGGCGATACAAGCATCCATTCTTGGTGTCACTGCAATACCCATCTCTATTTTTTTGACATCTTCAACATGGTGATCGAGTGCACCGCTAGGACATGCCAAAACACAGGGCAACAAGGGACAGAGGTAGCATCCACGCCTAAAGGGGTCAATAAATGGCGTACCCACACCATCACCCTCACTAATATCAGCTAAAATGATCGAATCATAAGGACAAACCTGAAGACATTGACCACACTTAACACAGAGTGCCATAAAGTCATCTTCATCGACTGCGGCAGGGGGGCGTAGCAACAGTTGATTGCCTGCGGTAAGATAGGTTGTTCCTCCAACCCCCACTGCAACAACCGCACCGAGTATCCCCAGAGCGGAGAGTTGCTTCATAAAATCTCTTCTGCTGTTTTCTTCACTCATCTTTTCATCCTTGGATTTTGATCACTCAGTTGCAATACTGGCTCAGAAAAAGGTGCCAATTTTGCTAAAAAGTCTATAATGGCTATCACAGGAGAACCATAGAAAAATTTTACATTGGGGTTATAGAGCCACATCTTGTCCGCATAGGCATAACTGTAATACGGTGTATCCCCGATACCATCTTTGTCTCTGTCGAACCCCTCATAATCATCCCAATAGTTACCATCCCATCTATTTCCAGCCACCTTGACCCTCTTAGAATCATTCACAACATTTTCCATATTTCCTACAAAATTATTCTTTAGGATATCATTATCAATACTTTTGGAGTGGAAATGCATTCCCTCGGCGTTGTAAAGGATATTATTATTCTCTATCAGGTTGGGCATGTCTGGCTCAAATGCTGACCAGTCGATATAAAATCCCTGGGCGCAATAGATCACTGTATTGTCTTTAACTGTAAAATTGGATGCCTCTTTGAGTCCGATACCCATACCCGTCGCTCCGAGTGAATTTTTGATCACATTGCCAGTCGCTACTGTATCACGGCTGTACATAAAAAAGATCCCTACAGAGTTATGCTCGTAAGTATTATTTCGCACAATATTAGCACCTGTATACATAAAGTGCAACGAATATCTGCCGTACTCTCCGAAATTCTCTTCGATCGTATTGCCATGGCTATACCAAATCACCATATCCCTAGAGTATGTCAGATGGTTTTTTTTGACCAAATTATCATTGCTATACCAGAGGCGTAGCCCATCACCGCGCAATCCTAGATCAAAATCTTTGGACTTTATCTTGTTGCCTACGACTTTGGAGTGCATCACATTTTGTAAATCAATCCCAAAAAGACAGTCATCAATATCACAATTGATAATTTCAACATACTTTGCGTTCTCTACCGTAATTCCAGAGTCCAAAGTATGATGCATATCTCCACTGTTTCTGATGATCAAGTTTTTTAAGGTGACAAACGAACTTTTGATTTCGATCACAGTGCCATTACCTTCAGCATTGATCTCTGACCCATCCGCATGCCCTATGATCGTCAGGGGTTTTTCAATACGGATATTGCCCTTATATATCCCTTTGGGGAGTTTGATAATGGCATTCTCGTCTGCATTGTCTATAACATCCTGCAAAATATTTTTGGCATGGATGATATTAAAACAGAGCGCAACGATGATAAGGATGCGCATATTCACTCTCTTAAGTCCCATAAGCACGCTACTAGTTCGCTACTTTATTTGCTTTTGATCGTGACAAAATTGCCAACAATGAAAAGAGGCTGATCGCTACCAATAACCAAAAACCAGTTGTCGGATAGGAGTGCGTAACAAACTGTGCCACTTTACCATCTCCAAACACTGTTGGCATAAACGGTTTGATCTTGAAGGCACCATAATCATGCATATTATGTCCAAACCAATAGAGCCAGTAGGAGTAAAGCCCAATGAAGATCACTGGAAGCGCTGCTGGGATAAGCATAAAGAGCGACAAAATCTTTTTGTCATAGAGTATAAACAGGAACATCAAAAATGCGGTAAACACTAACGCATAAGGAGCTAGGACTCGCTCATATGGTCCTCCTCTCTCCATCGGATCCATACCGATATAGTGGTTGATCGTATTCATCTCGTGCACTTCACCGCTAAATCCATCAAAATGGAAAAATACAGGAATTCCCTGAGGAAATGCTTCTTTTGGATAATTGGGAGCTTCCAAAGAGACTGACCAGAGAGGCGTAGAAGCCATACCGAGCTCGGCTGCTTCGTCGATCATCTTTTTGAGATCACCTTTTGCCTCCTCTGGAGTAGCATTGCTGAAATATCTACCTTTATTATAAAAGTTCCACAGAGAATAAGTAGAATCAGAGAGTGACTCTACCTTCCCCCGTTCTACTTTTTCTAATGCTCCGTGAAAACCAACTGTCGGTATTACAAAACCATAGAGGAGTATACCTAAAGCGATAACAGCAAAAATTTTTGACTTTGCCAAAGAACTCATATTTAATCCTTCATTACTTATTTTATTAATTTTACCTCAAAAAAATAAAAAGGCACTTGATAATTATCAACTAAATAAGAAATTATATTAATAATAAGTATAAATTATGAGAATTATAAAGGTAAGGGGTATTTTTAGGGATAAGGAGGTGACACAAGAGACCAAAGAGCCCCTCGTGTATCAAATATTCTAGAAGAGGTTTGCGTTTGCATCAATCCATTTGAAGTATTCAATAATATTTTGAATCTCTTTATCATTCATGTCTTGGTTAGGCATTTTAAGATTAAAGTATCCA
>QMKU01000120.1 GCA_003646525.1 Campylobacterota bacterium | reverse complement strand
CCTAGTTTGGAGTTTCGGCAGTACCAGCCCCAGCCTTTTTTCATCCAATGACCGATGATAGGTAGTGGGATCATTTTTCCGCCTTTGTGATTGCGATAGACGAAGGCAGCACCATCTCCGCTATCCATCATGCAGAGTATATTGATATGTGCAAGGTATCCTTTGCGATCCTCTTTGTTGAGAATCATTTCATTGATATTGAAAGCAACATTTTTTGCCATGACTTCGGCTATATGTCCCTGTTTGGCACGCCAATCTGGACCATCGAGTGCTGTAGCATCTCCGATAGCGAAGACTTTGTACTTCTCCTGTGTATCATCATAATCATGCATCACTTCACAATAATCATCTATTTGGATGAGTCCTGCTTCATTCAGCGGCAGATCGGAGTTCTCAAAGATAGGATGACCATCTCCAGCAGGAATAAACATCGTAAAGTCACTCTCCAGTTTACTCTCATCCTCAAATATAATACCATTTTCTTCAAAACGAAGAATTTTTTTGCCAAAGTGTTTTTGGATATTGAGTCTATCAAAATACATATCCATCATTTTCAACGCTTTTGGTCCCATCCGTGCTCCAGGCTTCTTCATCGGTGCAAAAAATGTTAGCTCAAATTGATCACGAATGCCAAGCTTTTTGAGTTTATTGTGGAGATTGAAGATCACCTCAAAGGCAGGACCGCCCCGTACATTACTTGGATCTTTTGGATTACCACCAAATCCCATAGCGATCTTGCCACTTCCTTTTTCGATCAGAGTATCAATACGCTCTTTGATGAGTGGTGCCTCTTCGGGTTTGCCACAGATAGAGAGAAAGTTTTCACTTCCCTGATGCTTGACTTTTCCACTTCCCATCGCAATCACCAGATAATCGCACTGATACTCACCGTTTTCACAAATTACACGCCGTTCTTTGGAGTGTATCTCTTTGACCTCATCTATGATGAGTGTGAAGCCATGAGCTTTTTCTAAATCCTTGAGTGGGATACTCACATCTGCCATTGTAGATTCACCTGTCGGTATCCAGATCGAAGTGGGATAGATATAAAAGTAATCTCTGTTGCTTATGAGTGTTACATCGATGTCATGCTTGCGTAGATAGATCGCAGCTTCTACGCCCGCAAATCCTCCACCTAAAATCAAAACTTTTGCCATTTTTATTTTCCTATTTTTCTAGTTCTTGAAGATGTCCGATACTTGCTTCACCGACATCACCTCATCCGACACAGTTGAGTTAGGAACTACAGTTTAATAATACCAAATAACAGATACTTGGAGTAGGGACTTCAGTCCCGTCTGACGGGACTGAAGTCCCTACTCCAAAATACTTAACTTTTGGGAGTTATTTCTACTCTATTCCTTAGTATTAACGACTCCAAACACGGCACCGATCAGCAATCCCGAAAGGATAACGATCCAGATTGTCTATAGTTTCCAGACGGGGCTCTATGACTTGCATCAACACACTTCTATTTTTTAACTAAATCTATACGAGGATAGACAAAAACGGTTTTTCTATCGACTATGATTTTCTCTTTTTCATCTATGGCATATGCTCTGATCATAACAGGAATCGGCACATCTTTTCGAGCATCGTTAGCTAGTTGATCACTTGTTTCCAAGATCACAACTTTTTTCTTTTTCTTTCCTGCACCGATTTTGAATGACTCTTTGGGTCTCACAATTTTGATCTTGTCATTGTCAACCACTTCAAAGAAGTAAGTATGTGCTTTGCTGTCTGTATTGGTAAAGAGGAAGAGATAGGAGTTTTGCACGACACCTTTGTCAAGTATTTTATAAAGTCTGGTTGTCTTGTTGACATTTAGTAGCATATTCTCTTTGGTGCTTCCCATAGCAAAGAGAGAGATCAAGATAATGATAAGGACTGAAGCATACGCAATAACCGTGCCTCTCATGAAATTGGTCTTGCCTTCGTGTCTCACTGCCTCTTTCTCGCTAGACCAACGCACTAGACTCGGTTTGCCAAGTGCACCCATGACGGTAGTACAAGCATCCACACACTCCAAACAGTTGATGCACTCAAGCTGCAATCCCTTTCGGATATCGATATGCGTGGGACAAACTGAGACACAACTTTCGCAGGTTGTACATTCGGCATTGGGTTCTGCGACTAAAAGATCTTTGGTTTTGTTGAATACTTTTTCTCTATCATACCCATGCCCTTGGTAAATATCTCCACCACGAATCGGATCATAGACCGCCATCACTGTGTCATCATCATAAAGCACTGATTGTACACGACTATAGGGACAAATATATATACAAAAGTCCTCTTTGATGAAGATGATATCAATCACGATAAAGGCAGCTATCCCGAGGAGTATTCCGATCAGCATCATATGTTCACTAGGATTTTGAATGTATGTGAAAAAATCCTCAGGTGGCACAAAAAACCATAAAAAGTCTGCTGCTGCAATCAAAGACAATAGAGTCCAGAGCAAAATAGCAATTACTTTTTTGATCTGATTTTCTGCTTTACTCATGTCTGGTTTTTTTTGCTTGTTTTTGATTCTCTTGTGCAATCCTAAAAGTTTGGTCTCAATCCCATCCCTATAAATGACACGAAAAATCGTCTGAGGGCAAGCCCATCCACACCATGCACGACCACCGACAGCGGTCACAGCAAAAATTCCCAGAAACAAAAACATGAGCAGGAATGGCATCAAATATAACTCTTGCATATCGAATGCTACGCCTGCCAAATGTAGTTTCTTTTGGTCAAAACTCAACAAAAAGAGATGATTGCCTCCTATGGTAATCCAAGGCATCACCAATGCGATGATCGTTGCTATCGCATACGCCCAATATCGCTTGATACGATAAGGCACCCACTCCTTTAAATACTCTTTTGCCATATTTTTCTTTGGCTTATTTTCAATAGTACTCTCTACTGTTGTTGTTTCATCCATTTTATCTCCTTTTATGTTGTTGTTTTTTTTGTCCAAATGGACAGATAAGCAGTTTATCTTCCAATTCACCATCGTATTTAGATGCAGATATCTCTACCCAAGATCCCTCTATCATCTCTTTGATCCCTCTTGATTCAATGTAGTCTTTCAGTGAACTTCTACTGACACCTAGTTCTCGTGCGATGGCACTCACATTCATACTCTCTTTGAGAGCAGAGATGATCCGAGCCTGATATTTGTCAAACTTGGAACTCGATCGGCTCCCTTTGGGGCGACCGATTTGATTTTGCTTGCTGCGTTCCTCTTCACGAAGTGTATTGAGTAGTGGGAAAATGTCGCCAATGGGACTCTTGGTATTGATAGTAGTTTGAGACGAGGCACTATAGAGTGTAATCCCTCTACTAAGTATACAATTGATTACTTTGACGATCTCATCTATCTTTTCACTTAGCATCCATATTTCATCAACAATGATGGCATCACCCTTTTTGAGTTCATGTATAAACTTTTCAAACTGCTCTCGCTCTTCGATCGATCGATTTTTATTTGAATATTCAAATACCTCTTTATCTATACTCAAACCCTGGCTCAATGAAAAAGAGAGAATCATGCTTTGCTGTTGAGCAATATTTCGTTTTCCAAGCAATTGCCGCAGATATGCGTAAGTCATGTGCCTCCTTTTATCATTTGTATAATCATAGCCTATTTTGATGATAAAAGTCAAGCATATTTTAATTATTATCGTCATTTTCATCATTTTATCGTCATCGACTGGATATTATCATCATTTTTTTATGCTAATATTACAGAGAAAGTATTTCAACATTATGAGGATAAAAACATGAATTTAACACATCTTGACGAACAGAATAAGCCAAAGATGGTCGATGTCTCTGACAAAGAGAACACTACTCGTATCGCAACAGCGAGTGGTATCATAGAAGTAACCCCTGAGGCATTCAGTGCAGTCGTTGCCAATACGGCAAAAAAAGGTCCTGTCTTGCAGACTGCTGTCATAGCCGCTATACAGGGTGCGAAACAAACTAGTACACTTATACCGATGTGCCATCCTCTGATGCTCACTTCAGTCAAAACAGATATCGAAGAGCTTCCTGATGTACCTGGATTCAAATTGACTGTCATTGCCAAACTGAGAGGAAAAACTGGTGTAGAGATGGAAGCTCTCACTGGTGTCAGTGTCGGACTACTCACAATCTATGATATGCTCAAAGCCATTGACAAAGGTTTAGTGATCAGAAATATACAGCTAGAAAACAAATCAGGAGGCAAAAGCGGTGATTTTAGACGATAAAACTCAGGACAAACCACAAATTGACTATCCAACACAGTGGGGCTTCAAACTTATAGGCAAAGATAAAGATGCGTTATATGCCTGTATCAAAGAGACTATGGGAGACAAAGAGCACGCGTGCTCCACGGGAAATGTCTCCAAAAATGGAAAATTTCACAGCTACAATACTAGCTGCAGTGTTGAAAGCCAAGAAGAACGAGATAAACTTTTTAAGTGCTTTCGAGATCATGAAGATGTAAAGATGGTACTTTGAATCAGTAAGGCTACCCTCAATGCCAATGAATTAAGCACGGTAGGGGTCATGTGCTGCAAAATCAACTCACAAAGTGGGTGGATTTTCGACACTTGACCTCGGTTGAGTCGTTAATCTTGCTTATCCGAGGTCAGGTGATTCATGATGCATTCGCTACGCTTCATACATCACAAATCACCAGACCCCTACCATTCTGCACAATCTAAAAATAGGAAATGAGATATAGAGTAAATGGGCTATTTTAGACAGCCCATACCCGACCCCTTTGATAGCCATTCACCCCTGCCGTTCAATCTCCACTTTTAGCCTTTCTAATAATCAATAGGTAAAGGGGAGGTGGAAGCTACGAGGTAACAACTACAACTCAAGAGTTGTAGTTGTTACCTCTGTACTATTAGCTACTCTGTTTTTGTTAGCATATAACCTCTTAACAGTTTTTGTAATAACAACTCTTCTACACTTTGTCTTGAATCAAAAATAGCCATAATATAAACTGTATCATTTTCAATTTTATACATAATTCTCCAAGGTTGTGCAATCAGTTCTCTATAAATAGTTATACCTTCTTTTTGAAGTTCAGGAACAACTCTACCTCTTAAAGGAAAAAAGTTGCTAGATTGTGCTTTTTCTTTTATTTGTCCATAAACTTTTCTTGCAGCACTTAAGCTATCTTTTTTGATATAATCAACAATATTTAAAAGGTCTTCTTTTGCATTTGAAGTCCATTTAACTTTATAGATTTTACTCATTTGCTAAGGAGTTCTTCAACAGAGTTAAAAACATCTTCCTCGGTATGAAGATTTCCACTTCTAATATCTTCTTCTGCAAATGAAAGAAGCTTCATTATAGCAAGAGCATTTTTCATATCTTCATAACTCTT
>QMKU01000119.1 GCA_003646525.1 Campylobacterota bacterium | reverse complement strand
TTTATGTTTGTATATTATTATAATGTATTGACATACAAAATAAAGGGTTATGACCTACATAGGAAGGGGATATTATGTTAAGTATCATGGATATGATTTCAGAGGCGCAGAGTGCTCCTAAGAAGCGGTTCTTTATTATGCTAAATAGCACGGTAGGTAAGATTCAGTGTGACGTAGTGCCTTCTGGGTATTTACTTACGTTAAAGGGTGATGATGGTGGGATACTATCATCAACCATTCGTGGTGTGGATACTTGGGACGAGTTGGAGTCACTATTAGCCTCTAGGTTAGGTGTTAAACTCAAAACTAGTATGAGCCATGTCCTTGAGGCACTGAACCAAGGATTCAGTGGGGTAGAAACCGATACTTCTACGCTCCGAAGTGCCGTGAGCTGTAGTTCGAAAGAACTATGGGAGAAAGAATCTTAGGGTTCTTTTTTTTTATATAAAATTTTAATAGCATATTATTAATATGTATTAACATACGAAAGGAGTTAGGGTGTTAGAAGAAAGATATGACATAGAGGTTGAAGAGAGTGAGATGGTTTTACCTAAATCTTTTGCCAAAAGAGAGGACTGGTATTTAGCGGAGTTTAGAGTAAGAAGATTAACGACTATTGGTATGAAGCCTGTATGGTCCATCATTCTCAATACTGAATCTACTAAATCTGAAAAGCATGAGGTTATAATGAAGCCTAAGAATGTAGGATATCTTATTAAAAGTATAGATGACCTATGTATATGCAGCATGTGTGCTGAGCAGTATACTATAGGTAAAGACAACACATACTTTGAGATAGTTACATATAGAGACGGTAATCTCATAGGAAAGATATATACCACAGAATCTGAGATAGTTGGCAATAGTATAGCCACTGAGCTTAAAGACGTAGGATGGATTAAGAATATAACACCATTGGGCACTATCTCCTTAAAGGATATTATTTTAAGTAAGATAGAAGAGACCAATACAAAATTTAAGTAAAGGAGACGTGAAATGATTAGTACTGCAACTGAACTAGCTATATTGACAGCGGTATATAAAGATATACCAATAGTTGGTACGCCCAAGGGATTTCATAGTGCCAAAATAAATATGGGCGGTATGAATCCGATAGATACATTAACGCGTACAGTAACTATAGTAAATGGCGCTGATATAAAGATTATATATTGGAGATATGGTAAGAGACAAGGTAGGCTTATGGTGGTTCTCGCTGAACATTTATTATTAGGGTCATACGATAGGAGTTGGGTGTCGTCTATTGTATATAAACAAGATATGTCATTAGACGATATCATAATAGAAAGAGCCACTGCGATCGATGAGGAGGGTGAAGCATCGTACGTAGGTGGATCTCTAGCGAATGACATGACGGAAGAAGAGTTTATATCTTTCATAACAAATATTGAGAGAGAAGAGTATCTTGCGTCATTGGTGCGTGAAGAAATGGAAAGGCGTAATCTAATGCCACTGATGAATTGGAAGTAAAAAGAATGAATAGCGGTATAGAGATAGTAAATTACTTCATGAAGAGATCTGATTTGGAAGACATAATAAATAAGGAGAATGAAATGGAAGAAGAATATAGGAAAATATTTGACTTAGAGAAGCCAAGCGAGATGTTATTAAATGCTATACTAGGAAAAACAGAAAGTATTATAATAACGCATTTTGATGTAGATGCATATAATGATAAAGCTCGTAACATTGGCGGTGGCGATGGGTTTATATCCTATACGTCAGTGACGACAATTAAAGAGACGCAAGGTAAGATTCATATAGAAGAATTTCTTAGGGCGATGAAGGATTGGATTATGAATATTTATAGTGGTCAGAACTTATCATCGCATCGGACATTTTATACGCAGACAGATGGACGTGATTGGTATGCAGGGTTTAATCGCATTAAGACTACCTACGATGATAAGTGTACTTATAGAGATTTAGGAAAAGGTAAAACTGAGGTTAATGCTGTAATAGATATGTTAGAAGATATCATAAGTGGTAAAGTACCATCTGAGGAACCTGAGGAATATTTCTCTAAACTTAAACCTAAGCAAACAGCATTAGAGGCAGAGGGTAAGTTAAAGAAAGCTGAAGAGAAAAGAGAGCGTAAAGCCAAGGCTAGGAGGTTAAGAAATGGCACCAAATAATAATGTAAAGAAAGCACTAGCGATAGTGTTGATAATGGATAGTCTATTGGATCTTCTTGACTCTAGAAACCTTAGATTGGTTTCTTTAGGCGTCAGCCTACGTAGAGCTATAGATGTCTATAGGACTAAGGCCAATGCAAGTTTTTATGATGTGGAGGCTAGTGCAAAAAAAGTATGGGTGCACTGTGCTCAGAATACAGATATAAAATTAGATACGTCTGACGTCGCTAACACCATGGAAATGCTTTTAACTCTTCTACCGAAGAAAGACATGTCGGTATTTATAGGTAGGCCTTTATACGTCACAACTTTCGTGGTGGAAGATGAGGTAAAGAAGAAAAAAATTCTTGATTTAGTATTAATGATAGATGAAAGACTTGGTGAGGCATACGGCGTACCTCTTGTTACGTCCGTAGAGAAATTGAATGCCATACTTAATAAACCGGCACCTGTAAAGAAGGTAAAGAAGACTAGGGATAAAGCAACACCCAGTAATATTAAGAAGATTAGGAAAAGAATTAAATATGCGCGTAAAGTCGCTAGAATTGCTGAAGAGGAAAAAGGGAGTGAGGCATGAGTGAATTTAATGTTAGTAGTATGGTAGATGAAGATACAGTGGCATCAATGTCTCCAGATATGTATAAGACATACAAGGCAATGATGCCGGATAGTAGTAGCACTTCCCATGAGGGCATAGTAGAAGCTAAAGAGAGAGGATTACTTATAGGCAAAAGAGTAATTATTAAATGGATGACAGGTGAGGCATCAAAGGGCGTTATTAAAAACTATAGATATGATACAGGTGGATTGTATTGTGGTATAAGATATCCTTTATCTATACTTAGAGATGACGGTAAAGAGTATGAATATAGTTTAGATCAGATAGTGTTAGAAGAAAGCGATAATCCAAAGAAAGATAATACTTGAAAGAATAAAAAAAGAAACTTTTGTATCTAAAAGGAAGGTATTGATATTATGAGGATAAGACCTAAATACAATTATTATTTAGTCCATATGACAGGAGATAGAGGTGGTCTAAGTAGACTATATAGAGATAGTAATAATGAGATAGTTGTTCATACCCCTATAAATAATAGAAATCTTTCTATAAGAGGGAAAGGTATACTAAGTATCTATAAGCATGCTAACGGTTATGCTACTATAATTATAAATACAGAGCTAGTAGCAACAGCAATGTTGATAGATAGAGATGGTAAAGGATACCATTCTTGCTTTACCGTCAGAGACTTTATAGTAACGAAGTGTTGTGTTCATGCTGATAACAATGCAACGCCTATGGATATGTATGACGGTATAACTAAGGAAATGATATATACCATCATGAAGGAATATGAGTTAATGGCAGATAAGGCTCACGTGAAGTGTAGTAGTAAGGATAAGAATGAGTCCATAAAAGAGATAAGAGATTATCTATCACTATTAAATATAAAGAGATAGTGCATGGCAGATAGTAAAGATATTAAGATGGGAACTATAGTGAGTCTTAAGATAGTGGCATCTACATCTAAGGACGCTAAGAGTGATCGCTCATTTCTTGTGGACAAGACATGGGAAGCTTTCTTTAAAGATAACCCGCCTATTCCTGCAGTTATGCATAAAAAGAATATAGACTGAAATCATGGGATTAAAGAATATTACATCCTTCGGATGTGGTATAGGTGATATGAGGAAATGGTTGAATGGAATGCGACTATCTTTTAAGTATAAATACCCTAAGTTCTCTATGGTAACTATTGAAGTAGAAAAGATGTTTTGAGATACCAGTCATCGTATGATGACTGGTATCTTTTACGGTATTCCATATCTTTTTATTTATATATTATTATAATGTACTAGTATATAAATAATAACTTGAAGGAGTTAAAGATGATAGAGTATAATAGTTGGGAGTTTATCCTAAGTCTTGGGTTTTCATTGTTCTCTACTGGACTGATGGCTTATAATCAGTACGGGGTCGATAAAGCCATCGTGGCTTTATCGGGGAGAAAGAGAAGGGTGAGGGTGGTATCCGGTGTGGATACTCAGGTTACCCTATTCGGTATAGTTAATATTGGTGTATTTAGTAATACACCACTAGTATTAATATCACATGAATTCGCGCATATACGTGAGGGCCATGTATGGATCATGTTAGTTTCAGGTGTAGTGGTTAATACCCTACTCTTCTACGGCATTTTTACCGTAGAGTTAGCTCCAATATTCTTTGGTCTTATGCTTAACTACAGTATGGGGTTACTAGAACTAAGGGCAGATTACATGGCAATTAAGAAGAATGGTTATGGTGCTATATCCATTCTTATAAAGTCCTTTAAGGAAGAGCTACGTGTCTATAGTGTGAGGTATCAGAATGCAACTGGCACTAACAAATTTATACTGTGGTTTGGAAGGATGTTAGATTACCATCCATCAATATGGTTTAGGGAGTGGTTCTTACAGGTTACTTATAAGGGAATTAAGATGTAGATGCCTTAACCGGTATCTACCCCCCTTTCTTTTTTTTACAGATATATAATTTATGTATACATAAAGGAGAAAAATATGTTTAAATTTTTAAGTAGGCTGACAGATTACATAGGCGACACTGCACACGATATTGTACATAGGTTCTATATCCCTGGATATATTCCAAATGAGGATATAAAGAAATGGCCTGGCACTAAGACGGTTGGGGGTATTACTTATAGGCTACCTAGCGTATATCTAATTAATGAGAGTGGTATAGGTGTACCTGAGGTAGCAGCAAGAACGGCATACGATAGTTTTGATAAGTCGGATGATGAACAGGTTTCTACATTTAAGCAAGGCTCAAAATATGTATTTAATTCCAATGAGGTGAAAGATACAAGCCTACTAAGTAAACTCTCATGGACATATCACCATCAGTCTGTTTTAGAACACGCCACATTAAGCTTTTATATAGAAGGCACGAGTCGTGGGACTCTTCAAGAACATGTTAGACACAGGCATCAAGCTATCACAGTTCGTTCTACGAGATATACTATGACTGATCTATTATTAGCATTTTGGTTTGTTAGAGAGAACCAAAATAGGTGTCCTGATAACGTTTGTAGTGAGAGGAATATATTCGTCGAGTTTAGAAGTATTCTTGTAGATATGCTAGGTATCTTTATTGTTACAACAGATCTTGTTTTAGACATAGAGGTAGATAGGATATATCGCATATTAGAAATGCAGAAAGATCTAAATGGATATGATTACTTATCTAAAGA
>QMKU01000118.1 GCA_003646525.1 Campylobacterota bacterium | reverse complement strand
CTTAATATCCCTCTACTTAAAGAGTCAAACAAAGCAGTTAAAATGCTTGAGGCATCTATTAAATAGATAGCCTGTAAATATCTATCTTGAGCGAGTAGTATCTGCTTCTACTTCGTTCAGGTTCTGCAAACTATAACTATACCCCCTGCCATTCAATCTTTACATAGTAGTCTAATAATTATAAGCCCATTCAGCCAACTAAAAAAATTTTCAATAGGATTTTGATTATAGGGAACCTATAAGTTATCCTAATTAAAGCAGAAAAAAGTTTCCTATATGCTAAAATAGCGAAAAAAAGGATATATTGATATGGATAATGCATCAATAGTAAATGTTGAAAACGCTACAGTTGAGTTCACAAAGGGAACTATCGGAACTATCACTACTTACTACTTCGACACTTCAAAGGGTGGACACCCTATGGTCAATGCGATGGCTGGATTGGCAGTGTTGGAGAATGATGATCAGTTGATCATGATAAACCACTGTGCCCCTACAGGACTATTTCCCAAAATCGAAAATGAGTTTGACTATGCTCACCAAGAGCTACCCAATGGATTGACACAGATAGTCTTTACAAAAAAACATGAAGCTCAGGGTACTACAGACTTCTCTGCTACTAGCTGTGGTGGTGGTTGCGACTGATAAGGGGCTCCCCCGAGATCCCTTATTTCATTGGTATTGTCATCTCCCATGACGAACCAAGCAAGCACCCAGCAGTCATTTCAAAGAAAAGTCAAACCAATATAATATATTGTTATGATTTTTCAAACAATCATCGGCGAGAGAGCACGCCGACCTACCACTACTTTCACTTCTTGATAACAAGCATTGTCTCCCTCCTCGCTAACGACGGAGGGGGTGAGATGATTGACACCGATGACATTGGAGGTGATCATGACGCAGTCATCTCTCAGATCTCTATTGTTGCAGATGATAAATTCGTGACTGCCATGCGAGGAACTTACGATGACTTTTTCTCCATCAACAAAACCAAGATCGGGGTGTATTTCTACTTGATTACCTCTCCTAAATTGTGTATTGAGTGCATGTTTAGCCTTGGGGGTGAGTAGCCAAAACTCCTCTTTTGTAATCTTGTTTTTATTAAGTTTTCGATATTTTTTCAACTGTTTGATATTTTGAAAATCATCATTGAAATCCTCCACAAAGACAAAATCCTCACCGCCATCCTCTCCAAATCCTTCATGATACGGATGTGGCTCATAAGCTGGTGAACGGTAATGACCATCCTGTTTTTCGCATTGATTTAGCCACTGATTGAGATAGGTAGTTTCTTCTTCCAATCCTTCAAATCCCAACTTCCCAAAGAGTCTCTGACAAAAGTCATATTCGCTGATACCAATCTCACTCTCTATAGCCTTGTTCATCCGTCGTACTTCGTGATCTCCATAACTTAGACGGATATCCTCTTTTTCAAAAAAGTTTTTAGCAGGTATGATGATTTTTGCCTGTCTGCTTGTTGCATTTTCATAGAGTCCAAAATAGATCAAAGTTTCAACGGATTTGAGTTGGGCATCGACTCGCACAGTGTCTGGCATACTCTCGGCAGGATTTCCACCCTGCACCAACACCGTATCATAATCACCAAAAGGAGTTGCTGCCTTAGGGACATGCTGGCACTTTGTCGTAAATGGATTATCAAATCCCAGTTTGGAATTTCCCAGATAGCCCACACCACACCCCTCTCTCCCGAAGAGTCCTAACACAGCAGCTAAGGAATCGATCGCCTGAAGCACATAGTGACCTGTAGAGTATTTCTGCACACCATTTCCTACGAGGATCACAACCCTCTCTTGATGCAGATAGCTCAAAAGCTCTCCCATATCATTTAAGTCCAATCCCATATATTCCAAAATCGCCTTGATACGGAACTCACGAGTAAAATCCTCATAATCCTCATAATCTGGAGCAAACTCATCCAACCACTCTTTGCGCTCAACATTTTCCATAAAGGTAAAACGAGCAAGCATCACTGCGAGATAAAAATCACTGCGTGGTTTGATCTGGACATGCAGATCGGCTTTTTTTGCCAAAGCTGTTCGTACTGGATCTATTACAATGATTTTTTTTTCTTTCAGATAGGGCATGATGTGGGTATTGGTCGTTGTGGGATTACGACCCCAGACCACTACCACATCTGCTTTTTCTATCTGTTCGAGAGGCAGGGTACGATTGACCCCTCTGCCCTCGATGATCCCAGCATCACCTGCTCCATCACAGAGACTTCCCCTAGTGAGTGTACCATTGATCTTGTCAAAGAGTAGATCTGTGATCTCCTGCATCACACCAAAGTTTCCCGACCCGCGCCAAAGCAATGATTTTTTCGTCAGACTCTGAGCCACTGCGTCCAATGCCTCCTCTATCGAAACTTCTTTGCCATTGATACGGGGAGAGGTGATCCGTGAAGCATCAAACAGCTCTTTGTTGAGCAGTGAGCAGAGTGCTCCATTGTTGGTATCAGCAATCAATTTGGGAAACTGAGCAGGATCGACAAGGATACTACAAGCATCTGGACAATCCAATCCGCAAGCTGTTTTGATCATCTTAACTCCACTTTGACGAGTTTCGAGAAGTGACTCTGAGGTGCATCGACATAAATCTCTGCACGATAAGAGGAGATGAACTTTTCATCTGCCACATGCCATACTTTATCCACACTGTAGTCTGTCTTTTTCCCATCAATATAAACAGACTTCTCTTGCACGCCCATCAGCTCTGAAGGCTCCAGAAACAGTGTCAATTTGCCACGGCTTTGATCTTGTATGGTTGCCAGTGCTGAACCAGGATTGACAAAATCTCCTCTTCTCACAGTGAGTTTGTAGAGATAACGCTGCTTGAGCCGAATATTCTTTTTTGCGATACTGTCTTTAAGTCTCTCAATTTTATATTGCATATCCAAAATCTGCTTTTTGAGTGTCTCTATCTTCTCTTTGGTCGAGAGATATTGATTTTTGGCAGAAACATATCCATTGAAAGCATTATCTTTCTGTGTTCTCGATGCTGTAGAAAGCTTGTTGAGTCTCTCGAAATACCCCTTTTGACGCTTGAGTGCATCCGCCAAATTGATGACAATCTCCCCATTGATCTCTAGCATTGTCCGTAAAAGCTTCAGACTTTTTTGGGAAGCATTGAGATCTGCTCGATCTAGATGATCATCGAGATGAATTACAATTGCATCACTGATCATCTCTCCTTCTGCATCCAGATCCACTTTTTCTACTTGTGCGCTAACGGCTGATTTGAGCACCACATTTTCATAAGGCTCTATCTTTGCATAATGAACCTTTGCCAGCATAGATATCGGTAGAATTAAAATCCATAAATATTTCATCAAAACTCTCTTTTGTTTATAAAGTAGTGTATTATACCAAAGTGCAGAAAAATTACAATAATAAAGTTGTATAATTGTATCAATGGAGGTACGCAATGAAAAAGCATATCAAACAAAATATTTTTTTGGCAATAGACAATATTAATGAGAGAGTAATTGAGGTTCGTCATGATCTGCATGCGCATCCAGAACTCTCAGGACATGAGGAGCATACCAAATATCTCGTCAAGGGTATACTAGAGATGCAGGGATACGCGATCTGTGAATTTGATGATCATTATGGATTGATCGCAGACCTGATAGTCGATGAAAATGCCCCTATGGTAGCGATCCGTGCAGATATGGATGCGTTACCCATCACCGAACAAACCGAAGAGCCCTATCGCTCCCAAGTCGAGGGAGTCATGCATGCTTGTGGTCATGATAGCCATACTGCTATCGCATTGGGAAGTGCCATTGCATTAGCTGAAAACAGAAATCATCTTCCTGGAAATATTCGATTTATTTTTCAACCCTCAGAAGAGACCAAAGAGGGAGGAAGCCTTCAGATGATAGAGGGAGGTGCACTCGAAGGCATAGGGGCCATCTTCGGTCTACATGCATACCCTTATCTCTCTACTGGTGAGATCGGCTACAAATATGGTGTGATGATGGCATCGGCAGATATTTTCACGATTGAAATCTTTGGTAAATCTGCACATGGAGCTAGACCCCATGAAGGTGTTGATGCCATACTTGTGGCATCTATGGTGGTCAACTCTATCAACCATATCGTATCGAGGAGGATTGACCCTCTCCATCCAGCAGTGATCACCATGGGCACGATCGAGGGTGGCAGAGCTGGCAATATCATCTGCGATCATGTTGTTGCGAAAGGAACGGTGCGCACGCTCAACGAGGCAATACGCAAAGATATTCCCAAGATGATAGAGGAAGCGATCAGAGGAGTATGTAAATCGATGGGGGCTACCTATAATTTTGACTATGTTTTCGGTCAGCCTGAGCTCATCAATGACAATGCAATGGTAGATATCCTGAGAGGCGAAGCGGAGAAGATCATCGGATCTGAAAACTGTATTGATCTGGTTGATCCAGTCATGGGGGGTGAAGATTTCTCTGAGTATTTACAGATCGTGCCTGGCACACTCTTCCGGCTAGGTACCTGCAATACTGACAAAAACACCTGCGCACCTCAGCACAACAGCCGTTTCAATGTCGATGATGATGCCTTGAAGTATGGGATGAAGATCCTATCAGCTTGTGCATTGGAGTACCTCTCGAACAAAAAAGGATAACGCGTGAAAAACAGTATTACGCTCACTTTGCCAAGTGATCCAGATAATTATATGATAGTATCAGCAGTTATTGTATCGCTATGCAAAAAAGTTAAATTTGACAAATATCACTGTAGTGACTTGAGAAAAGCTGTCAAACAGTTAATGGATAATACCATCACCCATGCCTATCCAGACCGCGAGGGAATCATCATGATTTCTATCACTACCTTCAGTCACGGCATACGCATCGATGTAAGAGACTGGGGAGTACCTATGGCAAAGAGTAAATTTGTCTCGGCAACTTCCAATGAAACTAAAAAAACAGGCTTTGACCTTGTTCGTAGACATGTCAATGATTTTCACTATAAAAATCTTGGAAAAGAGGGGAAAGTTTTTACTATAATCAAGCGTACCGCTCTCTCTCTTTCTACTCGTGAACTGGTCAAAAAGAGAAGCAATCCTGCAAAAACGAGAAACCTTGATATTAGGATTCGAGAATTTCAAAAGGGGGATGAAGAGGGTATTGCCAGACTGGTTTATCAAAACTATGGATTGAGTTTTGTCAAAGAGGACTTTTATTATCCCCGAAAGATTCTTCAGAATCAGGGAGAAAAAATTCTCTCTATTGTTGCCGAATCAGAAGATGAAATCATTGGGCATTTTGCTCTACTGCTGATGCCTGATAGCAATATTGCTGAAGTAGGTGTGGTTGTCGTCGATCCTGGCTATCAAGGATTAGGCGTAATGAAAAAAATGTTCACTGCTCTTATAGATAAAGCTG
>QMKU01000117.1 GCA_003646525.1 Campylobacterota bacterium | reverse complement strand
TTTTGTTTCTAGTCACATTCTCTCAAGAGGAGCATAGCTATTCTATGCGACGATTGAGAGAATGTGACTAGGAGCAAAAGGACAAGTTAGGTGGGTAGAATTGTTTTTGGGAGTTTCCTTAGTGGGTAACGGAAGCCAATAAAGTTTGATAAGGCAAATCTTTTTTCAGTGTAATTTCTAATTTATAGCTGCTAGGAAACTATCCTCAAGCCTTTTGGAAACCCTAAAATTTAAGTCCTGGATCTCTTTCAGTACCACAACTGCCTCATCTTTGGAAATATTTTTCTTTTTCACATTAAGTATCAAAATACCAAGTAGTCCAATTATCTCCAATCCCATATTTTTAGCTACAGTTCTGCCTTTTTTCTCATCTATGAGGAGTATTATATTTAGCTCATCTGCCAAGACAATTGCTTCACTCTCTCCCGCATCCAAAATACCATCCAAAAGTCCAAAAAGAACCAAGTTGCTGATCTGTTTTCTTTCAAATAGGTGATGTGAAACAATCTTTTCATAAACTCCATCAGATTTTTTTGAGACTTCGAGCATAACCTCCCGGGGAATATAGATCTTTGTGAAAAGATTTTCCAGTAAATCATATCTATCCAACTTGCCTAAAATAATAAGAGTTGTAGTATCACTAACAATAGATTCCACTATAAAAGCTTCTCTATAGTTGACATATCATCATCCAAGTCATAATCTATTACGGCAATCCCCAAAGCTCCTAGCATCTGCATAGTATCTGAGTAAGACTGCTCTAGTGCCTTGGAGAGTTGCCCTAACGATAGATCTCCTTTTTTATAAGCCTTTATCAGAACCCATTTTTTGAAACCATGGTCAAAAACTTCATTATCCAGCGACATGGCAACGGCTATCGGTTTTCCTCGTTTGGAGATAAAAAGATACTCATCTTTATCTTCGACTCCTTTTGTCAAGATGGAAGGATTGTCTTTTAGCTCTTTTATACCTACTGTCAACATTATTTATCCTTTGAAGTTCCTACTTATATGGGTATTATATCATAAATAAGAATCTCCTAATTCTATTTCTGTTTGATTATTATAGAGTATGATATAATACTAAAAAGTATACGAGGGGGTATCTAGTATGAAAAAAGTATCTCTTCTTCTATTGTTGATAATATTGGCAACGGCAGGATATTTTTATTTCGATACAGCACCACAAAAGAAGCATAAAAAGAAACATAACGAAAAATACTACCAAACACAACTCTGCGATGAACTTGATGGCGTGATGGAGAAAAGACTGCCTGACAGAACCAGAGTGGATTGTCTGACAGATGAGTACGCCATAGAGGTAGACTTCGCTAAAAAATGGGCTGAAGGTGTCGGACAGTCGCTATACTATGCAGAGATGACAGAGAAGAAACCAGCTGTCGGTCTCATAGTCAGAGATAACAAAAAAGACAAACGGCATATGAAACGGCTGAAAATTCTAGCAGACAAGTACGGTATAACAATTTTTGAAATCGAAAGAGGAGAGTAGCGATGGGAAAAAGAGAACAAGGTGAATAAAAAGATTTAGTTTTTATGGGAATTCATACTCATATAACTCATACTTGATATTGGCGCTGATCTCGTATGCATTCCCACTGAGGATAGCAATGCTAATGAATTAATTCTGGTGGTGTCTCAGTTATTCTAGATAGAGAGACTCTTGTGACCAGTGGGATAAATTCATTATTGTGTGCATTTGCATAAGTCATCTCTGCATTGGAGTGAGAGATACAGTAATCTACAGTAAATACTGGTATCCCAAGATTTAGATATTTTTTGTTTTGGGCTATTCTGTTGGCAGTAGAATAATCATCACCCTGCCTTTCATCTCCACTCAAATCACCCGCATTAGGATCATCCCACTCCGCATCGCCTTTACCATAAAACCATGTATCTTCTGTAGCAATAGCATCAGTGACAGAGGTGTAGTAGACAGGATCATAATCCAACAGATAAGGGGCATTTTGCGAGATAATGACAAAATCAGGGTTTATACTCTTCCCGATATTTTTGATCTTTTCTATAAATGAGATCATGGTATTTTCAGGATTGATCCCTTGTGAGATAGCAAGCTCTCGTACCTTATCGTCATCATACGCCTCTACCCAATCGAGATAAACACCATCAAAACCATAAGTAGCTAACTGTTTAATAATACCATCTGTACCCAACCATATATCTTGCCACTGCGTATCCCAATATGCTACAGGGTAGTTTCCACTCCATCCGTCAGGGTCTATCGTCACTAAAAAATCAGGTGTTCCAGGCTCTGTAGTAGTAGGTGCGATCCAATCATCCGACCAGTAAGATCGCCAATCCTCCGCTTGTCCTATATCTATATATGCCAGCAACATACGCTTTTGTCCACTTGCTTTTTGTTTGAGCTTGGAGATCAGATAGGATGTATCGTAAGGAAACTCTTTGAAGTTATGTCCAGGCTCTACTACCAACATATCATAAGTTGTCTCCCCGAGCAGGTCAATAGCACTTCTCTCTTCCAGCCCTTGTATTTGATACATCCATGTTGTGATTTTCACACCTTTTAATAGCGTAGATATTCTTTTGTTTTCGATACTTTGCAGAGCCTCCTCTACACTAGCAGAAGATCCTGATACTCCATACATTATACTTTTTGCAAAGGTGACACTAGAGTATCCAGCATTTGCAAAAGCAAGTCCAATTGTAGTTTTGTTTGTGAGGATTATAGCATCATCACCCAGAGCTCCATGGATCACAGACAAGATAAAAACTGATTTTTCTATATTCCCAGAATCTATCTCTTCCACCCAATAGTCTAAGCCAGCTTGGTCTACTGTGCGATTAAATAGATTGCTATAGATAGATTCGACAAATACCTTGCTTGAGGTATCAGAGGGGTAGAGCGATTGAGTTTCGGGTTGTTCAAAAAAACTCTTTGCGATATGTTCCAGAGTGAGTCCAGAACCAACCCAATACGCCAATCCTGCTGTATCGGGAGCACGATCAAAAGTTGCAACATAGAGCTTGGCAACATTATCTTGTGTGGGAGCCGTCGCCTGTAGCGACACAATACTAAACATAAAAAGAAGAAGTAACTTTTTGAACATAATATATCCCTTTCGTTTTATATACATGATATTATATTTTTGTTTAAGAAAATCTTAAAGTATATCTATCTAAGTTTATATCCTTGGGGTAGCCCCTACCTTATGTTACCTCGTAGCAAAGAGTACTCTCTTTTGTCTGGTTGATGGTAGTATGATATAGGGAGAAGTTTGGCAGATAAATCTTGATCCTACTATTGGTTCTGATTTTTTTAGTTTATTTTTTGTATGCTAGAATAATAATTATCAAATAAAGCAAGGATAGAGAATGGAAGGTAGCAGGTTTGCCAAAAAAGATCATTTTATGATCCAAAAGGCAGGGAACTAGGCAAACGCCCTCTACTTATTTCATTGGCAGTGTGATAGCCGTAGGGTGTAGTCACCGACTACACCCTACTGAGGTCAAGTATTGTACCCACACAATAAAAATCAACAAAATACTATGTTATAATACTATAAATATCACAAATACTAACGAGAGCACAAAAGAGGAAGAAAATGGAAGATTTTTTAAAAAAAGCAAAAGCAAGTGCACAAATCATTGCAACGATGCAGAGTGCTGAGAAAAAGAGAATATTGAGTGAGATGGCTGATGCGTTGATCGCGCAGAGTGATCAGATTATGATTGAAAATAATAAAGATATGCAGGCAGGTAGGGAAAATGGTCTTGACAGTGCATTGCTTGATCGTCTTTTGCTCGATGAGGAGAGGATCGCTGGGATGGCGCAGTCTCTTCGTGAAATAGCAGGACTCAAGGAGCCTGTAGGTAGAGTATTAGAGGGATGGATGAGTGAAGACAACCTCCGTATCGAAAAGGTATCTGTGCCGATAGGTGTCATCGGTGTTATTTATGAATCACGCCCCAATGTGACTTCGGATGTTGGTGCTCTCTGTTTCAAGAGTGGCAATGTTGCGATCCTCAAAGGTGGCAAAGAAGCAGAAAATTCCAATCAAGTCATTGCTAAAATTCTTCAGGGAGTTTTGGAACAAAATGGTTTACCCAAGGAGATTATTTCACTTCTTCCTGATAGTTCGAGAGAGGGTGTTTCTGCATTGATCAAGATGGATAAATATGTTGACTTGATCGTACCGAGAGGTGGAGAGGGATTGATCCGATATATTTCCCAAAACTCTTCCGTGCCTGTCGTGAAACACGACAAAGGGCTATGTCATACTTATATTCATCAGGATGCAAATCTGGAACAAGCAGTTGCAATCGCTGTCAATGCCAAATGTCAGCGCCCTGGAGTTTGCAATGCGATGGAGACACTTTTGGTCGATCAGGCGATCGCACAAGAAGCACTTCCTGAGCTCTATGCTGCATTTAATGCCGAAGAGACAGAGCTGCGTGGAGATCCTGAAGTGCAGGAGATCATCGAAGTGGAACTCGCAACGATAGAAGACTTTGATGCAGAGTATCTCGCCAATATTCTCAGTATCAAAGTAGTAGAGGGGTTGAGTGAGGCGATCGATCATATCAGTACTTTTGGTTCGGGGCACTCTGAGGCGATCTTGACAGAGAATTATACAGCGGCAGAGACTTTTCTCGATCGGGTAGATGCAGCGTGTGTTTATGTAAATGCAAGTACACGATTTACCGATGGAGGTGCGTTTGGTTTTGGTGCGGAGGTGGGGATCTCGACCAATAAACTTCATGCACGGGGACCTATGGGTATCAATGAATTGACGACTTATAAGTTCAAAATATATGGACATGGAGAGGTTAGGGTTTAGAATGAAAGGGGATCAGGCATCTGTGCTCAAGATAACAGATCTTGATTTTGGATATACCCTTCAAAAGATGCTTTACCAGTCATTTAGTCTGGAGCTGAGACGAGGTGAACTCATCTCTATCGTTGGCAAGAGTGGTAGCGGTAAGTCAACACTCTTTGAGCTGATTAGTAGCAATCTCAAGCCACTTGCTGGTACGATCGAAAAGGGTAGGGTGGCTTGGGTCTTTCAGGATCCATATAGCTCTTTTCACCCTAGCTATACAATCCTCGATCAGATCAAAGATGTTGCATCGGATGTTGTATCAATAGAAGGAGTGAGCGATCTCTCTGAGGAGATGGCGATAGCACCTGATCTGCTAGATAAACTTCCTCATCAGCTCTCTGGAGGTCAGCTACAGCGTTGTAGTATTCTGCGTGCACTTTTGATGAAGCCAGACTTGATACTTTGTGATGAGCCGACAAGTGCTTTGGATAATATTATACAGTTGGATGTGATGAAGCTTATGTTAAAATATTTGAATCAAGTAGGTATACTGCTGATCACTCATGATATGGATCTTGCACGATGGGCAAGTGATACTATCATAACAATTGATTGATAAT
>QMKU01000116.1 GCA_003646525.1 Campylobacterota bacterium | reverse complement strand
GGTAATGGCAAATGCAACATTGGTAATCAGTCTATTTTGCCACATCGCTATCATTCCCAGAATCCTGATTTTGTCAGAGAAGTCTTGAGGGGTTATGGAGCGGAAGAGATCATCTCTCTGTTTGAGCGCATGGGCTTGCCGTTGATTGAGGGAAAAGAGGGGAAGATTTTCCCAATGGGACTACAAGCGAGTACCGTAGTAGAGCTCTTGGTCTACGAAGCAGGGTGTGTGGGTGTTGAAATTCTTTGTGATTGTACTGTGAGCGCTGTCATGGAGACGAAACTAGGTTTTGTTTTGGATACTACTCAGGGAAAAAAAGAGTGCGAAGTGCTCATTCTCGCATCAGGTTCACCAGCAGCTCCACAGCTCGGAGGAGGTTTTAGCGGTTTGGAGATGGCTGCCTCTCTAGGACATAGACTCATTCCGAGTAGTCCATCATTGGTACAACTCTGCTCAGAGGAAGTATGGGTAAAAAAAGCGAGTGGAGTGAAAGTCGAAGCGGTGGTCAAGCTCTATGCCAACGGTGACTATATCACTGAGAGAAAAGGGGATATACTTTTTACCAATTATGGTATTAGTGGATTGGCTGTTCTCGATATCAGCTATAGGACAAGTCAACGGCTTGCATCGTTTGCTTACTGTGAACTAAGTCTTGATATTCTCCCCGAACTGAGCAAGGAACAGCTGATAAATCTATTGCTCAGTAGTATCAACCCTGAGAGCATCAAGCCTCTAACACTTTGGTTGCAAGGATTTCTTAATAAAAAACTTATATCTATTCTCCTTGAGCAGTCCAAATGCAAAGCCAAGATTGAACAAGATTTGAATAGAAAAGAGATAGGCAAGCTAGTTTATGCGATTAAAAACCTCAAACTCTCCCTCTCTGGTACGAGAGGTTTTGAGGGTGCTGAAGTAGCGATGGGTGGCGTAGATACAATGGAAGTAAACCCACAAACTATGGAGTCAAAGAGAGTGAGAAACCTCTATCTAGCCGGAGAGATACTCGATGTGAATGGGGATCGTGGAGGATTTAACTTTCATTTTGCATGGACAAGCAGTATGCGGACTGCCAAAGCAATCAGTAAAGGTGCTTAGTGTAGACTAAAGCACCTCAACCACTAGTTTAGTGATGACAAATCCACCCACGACAAGCCAGATGAACATGGATCCTGCTGTGTAAACTGGCGCAAGACCCAATCCCTTGAATTTGGCAAAGACCGTTCCCATACCCAATGCAGTCATCGCCATTGTGAGCAGGAAAGTATCGATTTCATTGATTATATCAACGATATTTTGAGGAACAAGATGCAACGAGTTGAAGCCTGCGACCATCACAAAATAGACAGCGAACCAAGGGATAACTAGCTTCATCTTGCTGTCACTCTCTCCTCCTGCCTTTTTGGCTTCCCAAGCAAGATAGAGCCCCAAGACGATAAGCATCGGTGCGATCATAATGACACGAGTCATTTTGACGATAACCGCTGCATCTGCCATCTCTTTGGGTGAGCCAGGCACAGATGCAGGCACAGCGACAACTTGTGCAACTTCATGGATTGTACCTCCTACATATATGCCAAACTCTCTAGCTGTCATATGAAAGAAACCTTTCGCATTTTCGATAATAGTCGTATAGAGTACAGGGTATAAAAACATAGAGATAGTACCGAAGAGCACGACCATCGAAACGGCTACGGCTGTTTTGTACTCTTCAGCTTTTAATACGGGTTCAGTGGCAAGTACGGCAGCGGCACCACAGACCGATGCACCAGATGCAGTCAATATCGAAGTATCTCTATCCATACCAAATATTTTGGTTCCGAGCCAAGCCCCCATGATCAGTGTCGTTGAAAGCATTGTCAATGAAACAAGAAATCCATCCATTCCTACTTCCATTATCTCTTGAAAAGTAATGCGAAATCCATAAAAGACAATTGCAAAACGCAAGATTTTTTTACCTGAAAAAGTGATACCACTGTGCCACTCTTCAGGTGTTTGGTTGTGTAGTGTATTGGCATAAAAGATACCCATCACAATACCGATAACCAAGGGCGAGAGCCCCAACGCTTTGATAGGACCAAGTCCTGCTATGTAGGTTGCAGCAGCAGCGAAGATAGCTACAAAAATAATACCGCTAATGGTGCCTTTTCGTTTTTCTTTGGAGAAAGCCATAGAAATCCTTCAGTTTTTTTGATAATTATTAGGAAAGTATACTATAATTTTGATACAATCACTAAATCAAAATAATCGAAGATTATAATCAAAATTTATGTTCAAGAGAGAATTAGTATGAAAATAACCCTGCGTCAAATGGAAATCTTTTTAAATGTCGTTAGATCTGGACACTTGACCAATGTTGCCAAAGAGATGAAGCTCAGTCAATCGGCTATCTCAATGTCTATCAAAGAGTTAGAAAATATATTAGGTCGTCCTGTCTTTGACCGTATCAATAAAAAGCTTATCCTGAATGAGTTGGGGCGTGCATTTCATAAGGAGATCGACTCCCTCTATAAAAAACTTTCAGATATTGAGTATGAGTTCAAAAATTCTCTCAACAAGGGGATGATTCGGGTGGGGGCAAGTACTACGATTGTCGATTATTTGATGCCTCCTATCATCTGTAGCTATATGGATAACTACTCTGATGTAAAAATATCTCTCAAAGAAGGGAATAGCGCCGAGATTGTTAACTTGATCAAAGAGGGAAAGATCGATATTGGATTTATAGAAGGGATTGTTACCGATCATGAGGTTATTTCTGAGAAGGTGGGTGTAGATGAGCTAGTCGTAGTGACGGCTGATGAGAGTATGTGTCTAGAGCCTTGCTATATCGATTCGCTTGCTGATAAACGATGGGTGCTCAGAGAGGAAGGAAGTGGCACTAGAGAAGTCTTCCTCGACTATATCAAAGAGAAGATGGGAGCACTCGATATCTTTCTGGAGCTAGGTCATACAGAATCGATCAAGAGCATCCTGAACAATCATAGCTGTTTTACCTGTATTTCCAAGATTGCCGTACAGGGAGAGATAGACAAAGGGACTCTGCATCAAGTCAAGTTGAAAAATTTTGAATGCAAGCGTGATTTTCTGATGGTTTATCATAGAGACAAGTATCACAGTGGTCTTTTTGAAAAGTTTTCCTACTTCTCTAAGAAAATGATGTCCCAGATGCTCTCTTCTCGTTAGGTTAGCCTTAGGCATTTTAAAGGCTTTTGACTGCTGCTTCATATTCATATGGATGGTTGAGATTGTCAAAAGGTCTCTCATCCTCGAAGTAGACAAAATGACTTTTTGTTACCCTGAGAAGTGCATTTAGTTTGTGATTCTCTTCTGCGATAAATTCTTTGGCGTGGGGGATGATGGATCGTCTATAGATTCCACAGAGAGGTTGATTTCCCCCTGGACTTTGTGCTATGATAGCATCATAACTGATATCATTACTCTCTTCATAGAGTCTACTGATCACTGCCTGATCAACGAAGGGGGCATCTACACTTAGTACAAAACACTCATCTTCCAAAATCGTTTCAAAAACAGAGAGCAGTCCGACAAGTGGTGAGCTTTGGGGGTAGCGGTCAAAGATTAGGGGTACTTCAAATCCAAACTTTTGATTTTTGCTACTGATCAAAACTTTTGAAAATAGTTTTTGCAAACGCTGAAATTGATATTCACTCAGAGTATTATATCCTCCAAAAGGCAAAAGGGATTTGTCTCGTCCCATACGCGAGCTCTTGCCTCCGGCAAAAATAACAGCGAGATGCTTTTTTGATTTTGAGTTAGTGATCATAAGAGTCTGCTCCTGAGGTAGATTGTTTTTTTCTTCGTGCATGTCCAAAGAGTGTCACAAATGCAAGAAGTGCAATGATCGCCTCAATCAAAAACATATTTTCTCCATAAATTTGTCCAGCGAGCAGTGCCCCGACGGAACCACCTAGACCAAAGGCAATCCCGAGAAAGAACTGCTGTGCCAATTTTTTCTGAGTGTAGAGTGTAAAGACATAAGAGATAGCTGCCGTATGATACAAGGCAAAGCTGACAGCGTGAAGGGACTGCGAAGCAAAGGTCAGAGGAAGTGAGTCTGGAAAAAGATAGAGTATCAGCCATCGGATCGCTGTGATGAGCGTGGCTGCTTTGATGATAGTCAAAAGGTTTCTTTGCAGAAGAGGTCCCTGAAAATAGAGCATAATAATTTCACAGATGACACCAAAACTCCATAGCCAACTTGTGATTTCCAGTGAAATACTGTGTGCTGTTTCGTAAATAGTAAAAAAATTATAAAAACCTCCGAAGCTCACTTGCATCAAAAAGAGACTGAGCCAAAACCATGGATAGATAAGTAGTGAAAAAGATTTGTTTTCTTCCAGAGTTTCCATCTTGGTATCTCGATCAATATGGGCTATCACCGCACCAGAGAGTAGTGTGAAAAATACCATAGCCAATAGATAGTAGAGGGCTTCATACGGAACTGTCAAAACTTTACCGAGCCACAAGGCAATGACAGTAAAACCTATCGACCCATAGAGGCGTACCTTTCCATAACGGTTCTTGGAGAGTTTGTGCAGGGAGATCGTCTCAACATAGGGTAGCGAAATTCCCATCGCAGCACCAAAGAGTAGATTGGCGATGAGGTAAGACCAGAAATCTTCTATTGTGCCCAGAAAGACTAGTGATCCTAACAACATCAAAACGAGTGAAATCAAAAAAACCTTATGATCAAGAGTGATAAATCGCCTGAAGATAAAAGGTATCAAGAAGCGCATAAAAGGTGCGGCAGCATAAACAATGCCTATTTCTGCCTTGCTGTAGCCAAAAGAGAGTAGTACTTTTGGCATGAAGATGACATAGACTCCCACAAGAGAAAAGTAGAAAAAATAGAAAAATGCCAGAGGGAGTTCGATAGGAATCTTTGAATCTATTTCTCTCATATCTGACTAGGTCTTATCTGTATCGACCAAGACAGTACCTGAGAGCAAGTCATGTAGACACTTATGGTCTTTTCTGAAATATGCTATGAGTAGCCCAACAACTGTAATGATGGAAATCAATTCAAAATAGTAGCGTAGGGCAAGGGCAAGAGGATGTGCTTCTCCTCCAGATCTACTATCAACAAGTTTGATACCATAGGCTCTGCATCCAGGAGTCTGTGCACTTCTCCAAAAGAAGAGAAAGGTGATGATAAAGTTGGGAACAAGGATATAGATCCACCCCTTCATCAAGTGCTCTGAAAAGCCCTGAAGCCCACCCATGACAAGATAGACTACGATATACATAATAGGCATTAAGAGCATAAAGAGATCAGTGATAAATGCTTTTGTTTTATTCCCTATGGAGGCATAAGGGGGTAAATCTTTTTGACTCTTTTTTGACTCTTTTTTGTCGAGCTGTTCACTTATAGGTTTTTTTTGTTTTACATCACGAAAGCGTCTTGTTTGTGCCATGGTATTACCTTATT
>QMKU01000115.1 GCA_003646525.1 Campylobacterota bacterium | reverse complement strand
GATATCAAAAATTTGGCAATCTCTTCTGGATCATAAGCTATAAAAACCCAGACATCCTCATCTCTAAAAACATAATACTCATAATTTCCATCCGCAGGGAGTAAATTATCGAGGACAGAAGGGGCAAGTTTTTTAGCTTGGTGATGATAAGATACAGAGAGTTGCTCTCGCTTGAGTGTATAGAATTGTGGCGAAAGCATGATCTCATATTCTGCATTGTTGTCTATAGATGGCATCGTACGGTATGCAAGCAGTAGCCGATTACTGTTTCCCATAAAATTCAAACTTCTCCGCCTTTCCTTCTATATAATTAAAACCCATGGCATAAACCAACCCCTGATAACCGTAAGTCACACGGCACTCCATTCGTTCTATTGCTTCTGTAGCGAAAATCTTCTCATTATATCGAGACAAGTCACCTCCAAAACTGGAAATAAACGCCTTAAGATCCTCACCCTCAAACCACTCTTCTCTGACAACATCAAGTTCCATTTCAAAAAAAAGTGTAATAAACTCTGCCGACAGATAATTGCCATCAACCAAACTACTCTTCACATCAAAAGAGAAATACTCTTCCCAATCAATTTTTTCTATCTTACTATCATCTGTCTCGAAGAGATAGTCTCTAACAATTGTCTGAAATTGAGAAAGACTTATTATACCTTGTTTCTGCCTCAATCTGCCTTCATTTTGTACTTCAAGCTCTTCTTGGTCATCGATAGCGGATCTTATGAGAGACAAAAGCCGTGAAGCATCCTGAATATTGTACTTTTCAACAAGGAGATCAAAAGTTATCTGTGCTGAAGTATATAAACCCTGAGCACTATTATTGTTCTCAAGCCCAAGCCAATTGATATCCACACTATTGTTAAGTGGTTGACAACTAAGTGTTGTAAATATCTCTTCATTCTTCTCTGCTTGTATTGTCACTGAAGCAAGATAAAGTGTATCTAAAATCTCTTTTTTCATATCCTTGTTTTTGGAGCCTTTTTTGAGTAGTGCGTCTATGGCTACTTTGCTGTCACGGAATATCAAATCCGCTTGAATGAGCGCAGCCGTACGCGAGGCATCCTCTCTACTCTTGTCTAGATAAGAGAAGACAGCCCCTACAAGTACCAGCATAGCAACAATAACTGACAAGGTTATAAAAAGTACTACACCCTGCCTCATGCGAACTATATTTTCTGTTTTATCCATCTAAAAGCTCTATTCAAGTAAAATCACTTTCATCATGATAAAAAGTGTATCTGTGTATTATAGCAAATCAAACTAAGGAAAACTATGTCATCACCTTCCAGAACCATCAAAAATATCACTATGAAAAGAGGATTCAGTCTTCTTGAGCTTCTCGTTGTTATCCTCATACTTGGTATTCTTGCAGCTTTTGTTGCGCCCAACCTCATAGGAAAAGGAGAACAAGCCAAGCGAGACTTGGTTTGTGTACAGATGAATAGTGCTGGTCAAGCACTCGACATGTTCAAACTCGACAATGGTGTCTATCCAGAAACAGAAGAGGGATTACAGGCTCTAGCAAGCAATCCTGATCCAGAAAAATACCCCAATTACGGCAATGCCTCTTATATGAAGAGTATCCCGAAAGACTCTTGGCAAAACCCTTTTGGCTATCTAAAAAATGAGAGTGACTTTGATCTGATCAGTTTTGGAGCAGATCGCAAAGAGGGCGGAAGTGGAGATGCTGAGGATATCTTTTTCAGCAAGTGCCATAAATAATCACTATTGATATGTATTTTGGAGCTTGTCGTTTGACCATGCGCCGTCAAGCCTTTTCCCTACTTGAACTGATGATTGTTATTCTCATCATGTCTTTTTCTTATATGCTGGTTTTTTCTTCTATGCGGCACGAACAGAGCAAACCAAAGGCACTCAATATGAAAAACCTCAAAGAGAATCTCGCCAGACAGGGCTTGCTCTATTCCAACGCAGAACTCTTCTGTTTGGATAGGTGCAAGCAGTGCTATCTATACAAAGATGGAGAGACAATAGAGTATGAGGAAGATCTTGCATTGGGCGATCTTACTGTCTATCAAATAGATGGTGATGATAAACTCACCAAAATTGATTTTGGTCGATACCAAGATCACCCAGTCTGTCTGCGTTTTTCTCTCTATCGCAACGGTAGCTCTTCCCAATTAGTTGTCGAAAACAAAACGGGAATCTATTACCTACCAGCACTTTTTGCAAAGGTGGTCAAAACAGATTCTCTTGAAGAGGCTGAAAAACTATGGCTCAAAAATACACATATTTTAGCAGATAGTGGAGAGTTCTATTGATGCGATACTATTTTGCAAGAAGGCAAAAGAGTGCTTTTACGATCATCGAAGTTCTCGTCTCTGTTGTTTTGATCTCGATCGTAGCACTAGGTGCTGTCAAGCTACAGCAGGAGAGTCGCAACATGGCACTCTATCTTTCAGATCGTAGCAAAAGCGAACTCTCCAATACGCTTTTTTTAGGCAAAGAGGTGATGCGCTATCACAAAGATGAAAAAGATGCTTATTCGCTCCTCTCCAAAACTTTCAAAATCTCAGATGATCAAAGTAGAGATATTCTCAAAAAGAGCAAACGAAACATCTTTATTTCAGATTCGATCGCTCTAAGTGATGAAACACTTCCTATAGAACTCAATGAAATTATGCTGAAAGGTGAGTATTCATCAAGATTCATACACTTTAAAATTCAGTAATTGCCAATCATCCTATCATCCTTGGGGTAGCCTAATACTATTTGGGTATAATGCGCGAAATTCACACGAAAAAAGTTAGGATATTTTTATGCAAAAAATCAAAAATATTGCCGTCATCGCCCATGTCGATCATGGCAAAACAACACTTGTCGATGAACTACTTCAGCAGAGCGGAACATTCTCTGAGCACCAGGAGGTGCAAGAACGAGTTATGGACAGCAACGACATCGAAAAAGAGCGAGGGATTACGATCCTGTCCAAGAATACAGCTATTGCCTACCTTGACCACAAGATCAATATCATTGACACTCCGGGTCACGCTGACTTTGGCGGTGAAGTAGAGCGCGTACTCAAGATGGTAGATGGTGTCCTACTCCTCGTCGATGCACAAGAAGGTGTCATGCCTCAGACCAAATTTGTTTTGAAAAAAGCGATTGAATTGGGATTAATTCCTGTAGTTGTCATCAATAAAATCGACAAAGATGCAGCAGATCCTGATAGAGTCATGGATGAAGTCTTTGATCTGCTTGTTGCTCTCGATGCCAATGAGGATCAATTAGATTTCCCTGTTCTCTATGCAGCAGCGAGAGATGGCTATGCCAAGTGGGAAATGGAAGACGAAAACAAGGATATGATACCGCTCTTTGATGCGATCTTAAAATATGTACCTTATCCTGAGGGCTCTGCTGACAACAATACCCAAGCACAGGTTTTCACCCTCGACAATGACAACTTTGTCGGTCGTATCGGTATCACTCGTATCTTTAACGGTCGTGTTAAAAAAGGCGACGAGTATATTCTAGTCAAGGCTTGCGGAGAAAAAACAAAAAGTCGTATCTCTAAACTCATTGGATTTAAAGGACTTGAGCGTATAGATATCGCTGAAGCAGAAGCAGGTGATATCGTGGCCATTGCTGGTTTCTCAGATATAGATGTAGGGGATAGTATTTGTGATGCTAGCAACCCCGTGGCCCTCGACCCTATGCATGTCGAAGAGCCCACTCTCTCTGTCATCTTCTCTGTCAATGACGGACCACTTGCTGGCACAGAAGGCAAGCATGTCACTTCCAACAAGATACACGACCGACTAGCCAAAGAGATGGAGACCAATATCGCTATGCGTATGGAACCACTCGGTGATGCCTCATTCAAGGTATCTGGGCGTGGAGAGCTACAGATCGGTATCCTCGCTGAAAATATGCGACGAGAAGGGTTTGAATTTCTTCTTGCTCGACCAGAAGTCGTACTGAGAGAAGAAGAGGGTGTGCGTCTAGAACCATTCGAACACCTCGTCGTCGATGTCCCAACAGATTTTCAGGGAGTTGCGATAGAAAAACTCGGAAAACGAAAAGCCGAAATGACATCGTTGATTCCAATGCCTGATGGCACCGTCAGAATCGAATTTGAAATCCCTGCAAGAGGTTTGATAGGATTCAGAAATGAATTTCTCACAGATACCAAAGGTGAAGGAATCATGAATCACTCCTATCTCGATTACAGACCTTATACGGGTGTCGTAGAGTCAAGAACACCAGGGGCTCTTGTATCTATGGATAGTGGTGAAGCGGTTGCCTTTTCGATCTTCAACCTTCAAGCAAGAGGCACTATGTTTATCACTCCTCAAGAGAAAGTCTATAGTGGAATGGTTATCGGTGAATCAGCTAGACCAGGCGACTTGGATGTGAATCCACTCAAAGGTAAGGCACTCACAAACATGCGAACCTCAGGTGCAGATGATGCGATCAAGCTTGTGCCACCACGAGATGTCACACTCGAATCAGCTATGGAGTGGATAGAAGACGATGAACTCGTAGAGATCACACCGATCTCCGTCCGTATCCGCAAGAGATCTCTAGATCCAACCATCAGAAAAAGAGCAGCAAGAGACAAAAAAAACGCAAAATAACTCTCCTCATTTTTGGAGTAGGGACTTCAGTCCCGTTTTATGGAACTAAAGTCCCTGCTCCAAATATCTATTTTTCTACTCGTTCGACAGCTCCAACTGTCGAACGAGTTAAGTTAAGCAATAATTCATCTCCATATCTCTTTGATTGTATACTTTTTGGAATGATACATTATAATTTTCCTTGATATAAATCATAAATAGGAAACGCCAAATCATAATTATTCCACTCTATTTCACCATATTCCAAATTGAAATTTTTAAATAGATTTTTATCTTGATACTTTTTAATTTCAGGATGTTGTGATTTGAAAATAAAGTTTTTAAAATCTAAAGTATTCTCTTTCCCATCATTGAACTTTAAATATATTTTATACTCATCAACATAGTCTGCTTTTTCGATAGAGATATACTGTTCCATAATTTATTTTACCTTCCCTTCAATTTTAATAGAAGTAATCGATTTATGATAGACAAAATAGTCTATCCATTTTTGAACAATATCATCTTTGAATGCTTCAACAAAGTTTTTAAACTCTTTTAGCTCTTTTCGAGGAAGAGGTCTTTTCCCTTTGGCATCCTTGATAATAACTTTGATAATTTTCCCATCAACAATTATGAATTCAGCTTTAGATTCACAACCTTGATATTTGCCATGAACATGTATTGGTTCATGTTCATTGCTATAAAACATGATAATAATTCCTAAATATTCAAATATTTTTGGCATAGCGACTCTTTTAGTTTTTTTATTTATTATAGCAAAATAGAAATTATTTTCCTCGTTCCCATCCGTCCTCGGTGGGAATGCATATGAGAGCTTCAACTACCAAAACTTTTCCACTTCAATCAACCCATCAATACCT
>QMKU01000114.1 GCA_003646525.1 Campylobacterota bacterium | reverse complement strand
TTTGAATATTTTGTTAAAAAGTTCATCAAAGCAATCTTGGTACCTTTAAATGTCGTCGTAAACTCTTTAACCATTACTTCTGTTTCGTCATTCAATCTTTTATGATCTTTTAGTAGTCTATAGAACTCGATATCTTCATTCATTAAGTGATCTACAGCTAGACTATTCAGTGCCTTCAACTCTTTTTTTGCAGCATCATGATTATTTTTTGAATATGAGGCGATAATTTTATGAGCCAATACAACAATTGCCTCATGCTCTTTCTGCCATTTTTTTACAAGCTTTTGATTTTTTGATGAAAATAAAGATTTAAACATAATCCACATCCTTTTTTATTGATTATATTATTATATCTTTAAAAAGAATTGATTTATACTAATTAGATTGAAGATAATTATATTATCTTAGTCCATGGACTTAATAAACGCATCATAAACTTCAGAGAGTTCATGATCCTCTTTTTCCATCGAGAGAGTATCGCCTGTCTTGACAGCATGTTCGAGTACGGCAAGGCGCTTGACTAAGTATTCAAAGATCTCTTTGTTGATATCTGGGATTTTGTTGTGACTGAGTGGTGTTTTGTCAAAGCCTCTTTTTATTACACGGGCAGGGATGCCGATGGCAGTAGAGTCGGGAGGGACATTCTTGACGACAACAGAGTTGGCACCTACTTTGGAATTTTTCCCCAAAGTAATGTTACCAAGGATCTTGGATCCTGCACCGAGTACGACATTGTTTTCGATAGTAGGGTGGCGTTTGCCCTGTGTGAGACTCACGCCACCGAGTGTGACTTGCTGATAGATGACGACATCATCACCGATGACCGTTGTCTCCCCAATGACTACACCCACACCGTGATCGATAAAAACACGCCTGCCTATTTGTGCAGCAGGATGAATATCAATCGTGGTGAGAAACTGCCCAATTCCTGATATGAAACGAGGCAAAAAACGCAATCCTTTATTGTAAAGCCAATGAGAGTGACGATGAAAAAACATTGCCCATAGACCTGGATAGTTGAAAAAGAGTTCAAAGGTTGAGTGTAGGGCAGGGTCATTGCGCTTAACATTGAGAAAATCTTCTTTGACATAACCATAAAGTGTCATGATAGTTCCTTAATTACTATAGTTATAATATTTATAAGTCATTATTTGCTTGTATAGTCTTAAGATAGCTATTTTCGCTTAAATATAGATAAAGCTTACTGAGAAGTACGGTTTTTTCTTCCTCATCTATGTGTATAGACTCTTCGATTTTTTGTTTGAGGGACTTGTCTATTTTGCTAGTATCGTAGTCCAGATCATCTAGGATATCCATCAAGCTCTGCGCCTCTATGAGATCATCGAGGTGCATATTTCCCTCTTCGTCAAAATTGATGATCACCTCTGTGGGATGTGTGAAAAGATTGTGTTCCATTCCGAGTATTTCTTGATAGGCTCCTGTCAGAAAAAAACCTAAAAAATACTCATCCTTTGTGACATCGATATCATGCAGATAGAGTGGTGAGTTTGGATCAAATCCGATCTCACCATCACTGTCACAAGTGATATCCCACAAACTTGCTGGTAATGCAGGCTTTATATCAAGCCGATCTAAAGGCATGATAGGGAAGTGTTGTGACAAGCCCCAAAAATCAGGAAGAGATTTGAAAGTGGAGAAGTTAACAAGATACTTTTCCTGAATACGGTTCTGTAGCTGTTTGAGCTCATCTGTATCTTCGTCTTTGAGTAGAAATATGGCCTTTTTAATGATGAGGTTAGTTAGAATTTCTGTATTGGATCGGTCTTCAAGATCAATATACCCCAGATCAAAGAGTATTAGCAAAGATTCCATATGATCGAGTGCGTCATGAAGGTATTCGCGCGCATTATTTCGATTGATCGTATCGAGAAGATCATAGAGCTCTTGGACGAGGGGAGGATTGTTCTCTTTTGTACGGAGACTTTTTTGATGATACTCTTGTGAAAAAAGTTCTAGCACAGGAGCGATCAATACAGAGTGATTTGCTGCGATATAGCGACCCGATTCGGTGAAGATGTCAGGTGCTTCTACTCCCTTATTTTTGGAGATCTCTTGCATCAGGAAAACGACATCGTTGGCAAACTCTTTGAGTGAATAGTTTCTCTCTTGTGCATGAGCATGCTGAGCGTATTCTACAGCTAGTCCACCTCCTATATTGATCGCAGAGAGGGCAGTTGCTCCACGGTTTTTGAGATCAGCATAGATATTGCCTGCTTCGCGCAGTGCTTTTTTGAGAGGGGCAATCTCACTCATCTGTGAGCCGATATGAAAATGCACCATAAAAAGATGATCGAGTAGATGGTGTTGTTGCATCAACTCAAAAGCTTCGAGCAATTCTGTAGAGGTCAAGCCAAACTTTGAGCTGTATCCGCCACTCTTTGCCCAGATACCAATACCAGGGCTATGCAGGCGGATGCGTACACCGATCTTGGGAGCGATGGGGGTGCGACTTGTTTTACTAAATTCGCTATTGACTTCGATGATCGTTTGTAATTCGCCCAAGCCTTCGATTGTAATAGTGATGTTGTGTCCCATTTTTGCAGCGATAAAGCTGAGCGAGATCATCTCTTTGTCTTTGAATCCATTGACCGTGATAGGAGCACCCATAGGTGTCTCAGAGATCGCGATGATCAGTTCTGCCTTACTGCCTGCCTCTAATCCATAGCCGTATGGGGAGGCGACATGCATCAAGGAGTGTATGAAATTTGGATATTGATTGACTTTGAGAGGAAAAACGGCATAAAATTTACCCTGATACTCAAACTCTTTTATGGCAGAATTAAAGGCTTCAAAGAGTGTTGAGATCTGCTTTTTGATCAGATGAGGAAAGCGTAGTAAAAGAGGTCCTTTATATCCCCTTTCTCGGATATCTTTTGTGATATCCAGCAGTGAAGGGTGCTTGGCATGATTGAGGGCTATTTTGCCCTCTTCGATTACGAAGTTCCCATCATCCCATATATCTAGTCCAAAATTTAACATTATCACTCCTTACTACTGTGCTTATTAGGCTGTTTATATCCTTGGGATAGCCTTAGTGCGTATTATACACTATTTCACAGGCTTCTTAGATATAATTTCTCTTATGAATACACCCTACCTTCGGATCGAAGAGCACTTAGATCAAATTAACATTTACTCCATGGGAGAGTGGACACTTTATAATGAGCCAGATATCCATAAAATACTCCAAAAAATATCACCTGATAAGCCTATCACTTGGGACTTTTCTGAGATGGAAAATTTTGATACTTCTGGTATATTGCTTTTTATGATATATTACGAGAAGTTCAAAGCTTGTTGCAAAGTAAGGGTAGTAGGTTATTCCAAAGAGCAGGAGCGCATGTATCATCTTCTCTTGAAAAATAGAGTAAAAGAGCTGGTACCCGTCCAAACAGAAGGGCATCTCTACCATATAGGAAAGTTTGTTGTTTCGGGTTACGAGGAGTTTCTAAAATTTCTTGATTTTACTGGGTATCTTTTTGTTGCATTTTTACGCTATTTCACACATCCAGCAAATATTAGATACAAGGAGATTATCTATCACATAGAACGATCTGGCTTAAATGCTCTTTTGATCATCTCTCTGACTTCATTTCTAGTTGGTATGGTGATCTCTTATCAAAGTGCGGTAGAGTTGGCAAGATTTGGTGCGGATATATTTATTGTAGATTTGGCAGGCGTTTCTATCACTAGAGAGCTTGCTCCACTTATCACTGCCATAGTTGTAGCAGGTCGCAGTGGCTCTGCCTATACGGCACAGATCGGAGCCATGAAGATCACAGAAGAGATCTCAGCGATGCGTACGATGGGATTTGATCCCTACTATTTCCTCGTTTTGCCTCGGATGTTGGCACTGATGATCGCAATGCCATTGTTGATATTTTTTGCGGATATTTTAGGCATTATGGGTAGTATGTTTGCCGCAAGCTTGGAACTAAATATATCTTATACACAATTTTTGGATCGCTTGCAAGAGGTTTTGAGTGTGAAACATTTTTGGATAGGGATTATTAAAGGTCCATTTTTTGCTATACTAATTGCTATGATTGGATGCTTTAGGGGCTTGCAAGTGACTGATGATACCGAAAGTATCGGATACCAAACTACAGCTAGTGTTGTTAACTCTATATTTTTTGTGATTTTTTGTGATGCATTTTTTTCGATCATATTGACAGAGTGGGGTATCTGATGGAGAAGATCATAGAAGTTAGAGATATCGTGACGAGTTTTGGTTCGACAATTATCCATGACAAAGTCAATCTCACTGTTGAAAAAAATAATATTTATGGCATTCTTGGAGAGAGTGGATCGGGCAAAACACTACTAATGAAAGAGATGATCATGCTTCTCAAACCCACTGCCGGTGAAGTGTGGGTATTGGGTCACAAGCTTTCGGATATCAGATACCAAGATGCACAGTCACTTCGTCATCAGTGGGGTATATTGTTTCAATTCGGAGCTCTTTTTACCTCATTGACTGTGGCTGAAAATATTGAACTACAACTCAAAGAGTATACAAGTATTAGTAAAAAAATGCGTGATATCATAGTCAAAACAAAGATCAGTATGGTAGGGCTTCCGAGTCGTGCAGGAGGACTCTATCCCTCTGCATTGAGTGGTGGCATGATCAAGAGGGCAGCACTCGCTAGAGCACTTGCGATTGATCCCAAGCTGCTTTTTCTGGACGAGCCAACTTCCGGACTAGATCCTATCGGTGCACGCAATTTTGATGCCTTGATCGTAGAGCTTCGAGAACTTTTGGGGATTACAGTTGTGATGATCACACATGATCTTGAATCTATTTACTCTATTGTCGATCGTTTTTCTGTTTTGGCAGACAAGCATGTCGTCGCAGAAGGTTCATTGGAAAATGTGCTACAATCTAACCATCCTTTTGTAGAGAGGTTTTTCAAAAATAATTATAGTGAAAAGATTAAAATGAGAGTAGACGGGAATGTATAGCAAGGTTAATTATGCAATTATTGGTATTTTTGTGGTGCTTTTTACGCTGGGTATTATCTTTTTTGCTTTTTGGTTGGGCAATACTGGTTTCAAAGATGACTTTGATCTCTATCTTGTCCGCATGAAAGAGTCTGTCTCTGGACTCTCCAAGGATTCAGGGGTGAAGCTCAAAGGTGTTGACATCGGGACAGTAAGTGATATTCGTATCAATCCAAAGAATATCGAAGAGATAGAGATCATCCTCAAGATCAAGAAAGGTATCCCGATCAAAGAAGATATGCGTGGCGTGATCAGTATGTATGGCTTGACAGGGCTCTCGTTTGTCAATATCGAAGGGGGAAGTAACCGCTCCAAGAGACTTAAGTCCATCGATGGAGAGATGCCTGTGATCCAAGCTGGAATATCGACGCTAAATAATCTCGAAGATAAATTTGAAGATCTTTCGGATAAATTGTTGTCGATCATGAAGAGGGGTGAAGAGGTACTTTCTGA
>QMKU01000113.1 GCA_003646525.1 Campylobacterota bacterium | reverse complement strand
TAGGATTGGCATGCATTTTCATCAGATTTCTGAAAGCTCTTGAACATAGCCAAATTAATATCTGGAGAGAACATTTTGACACATATTCTGGCAAGACGCATATACTCTTTGCATCCAAATGGCAATTCTGCAATAAATGATTTGATCATATCTTCGCTTACGCCAATATCTTCTTTGCTTGCTGTTGCTCTCTCAAGCATGACAAAGAAATTGTCTATATCAAATATTTTAATATATTTTTTTGCTTTATAGAAAGTCTCATTATTGGCAAATATTCTCAAGGCTTTAGAGAGTGTCTCTTTGGAATGAGTTGTAGTAGATTGCAAAACCTCTTCAACAAATTTTGGATCAGCATCTAATCTATTGAGTGTATTTTTAATATAGATAGGGTTCTCTCTGGAGAGTTTCTTTGACAATCTCTTCTCCTTGAGATCGACATATTCACCTCTCTCTATATCTTTGATTAGGGCAATCACATTCATAACTTTCTCTGAAACACCCTCGACAGTTCCTGCTACATTGATAGTTGATTTGGAAAGCAATTTGGCACTGTTTCTAATATTTTTCGTTAAATATTTATGCTCTTTTGGCTCTTTCAGGAGCGACCAGTAGAGCGCATCCTGTAGCGTATAGGTATCTTTTTCCCATTTTTTTCTTGAAAAATAGCCAATTATACCATAGTACATCATATGGATGAGCGTAAAAATAAAAAGGATAATCATAGGCAGTATGACCCAAACTGCAATGGGTAGATTGATATCTATACCAAATATTTTATGAATATGATCACCATAATCATACGAATGGACATATGCCCCAGTCAGACCTGTTAAAATCAGGGCAAAAATAAAGTAGAGACCTATTTTCATAGATTATCCTTTGCTAATTATGTTCTTTTTCAGTTATCTCTCGACAAGTGATACAAAAACGCGCGAATGGTTTCACCTCAAGTCTTGCAAATCCTATTGGCTCCTCGCACATTTCACAGACACCATAAGTTACTTTGGTGATTTTATCCAAAGCAAGTTCAATTTCTGCTAATTCTTTGCGTTGTTGCTCTAAAATAGCGCTATCTACAACTGTCCGAGCAGAAACTGAAGCATGATCGGCCTCATCATTCAAGTCAAGACCTCTTAGTGCGGTTAGTTCAAGACTGGTGCCATCAAGATTTTTTTCTATCTGAACCTTTCTCTCTCGTAATTCTTTATCAAAACTCTCTAATTGCAATTTGCTTAACATACATATATTCCTGTTTTGGTGTACTTCTGATACAGAGTACCCATTATTTATGATAGGGGTGATTATGATTGATCGACAGACCTCTAAAGATCTGCTCCATCAAGACCACCTTTACCAATTTATGTGAAAGCGTTATTTTACCCAATGATATTGTAGTATTACATTGTGACACAAAATCCTCTTCAAGTCCGTATGCACCGCCAATAAAAAAATTAACCTGTGCTCTATCCTTAAGAAGTTTTGCAAATTCAAAACTATCAAGCTCTCTAGATGAGGGATTAAGTGCGATAGTATAAGAGGGTGACCATTGCTTTTTAAGTGCTCTACTATAGCTAGCTTGTGCGGCAAGAGGTGAAATATCCTGTGCCTTAGCAATCTCTTTGTCGAAGAGCTCCACAACATTTATTTGAGCAAAGGGTTTTGCTATTTTTTTAAAATGTTCAACTAGTGGAGCATAGAGCTGATCTTTCCCTTTTTTATCTATGATAACAATATTTATTTTCATCTTTTCCCTTAGTCTCAAATAGTATAATTATCAAAATTTTAGCATAAAGTCATTCATATCCACTAAAATATCCAAAAATATTTAAATCTTTTCAGAACAGGAATAGGCACCTCTTATTTCAGAAATATACCCTATAATACGGCTAAAATTACGGAGTTATATATGTTTAGATTTGCACCATCTCCCACGAGAGATATGCACATAGAAGATCTGCGCGTCGCCATTTTCAATTATATTGTTGCCAAGCAGAAGAGAGAGCAATTTATTGTCAGGATAGAAGATGGCGACAAAGAACGCAATATTGAGGGAAAAGATACTGAAATATTACAAATATTAGAGAAGTTTGCACTGCCACATGACCGTGTATTCCATCAAAGTGAAAATCTTCATATCCATCAAACACTCGCCATCAGACTACTAAAAGAGGGCAAAGCATTTATCTGTACCTGTACTCTTGAAGAGATTGAAGCTGATCGGGAATTAGCCAAGCAGAATAAAATAGCCTATCGCTATAGTGGACGCTGTGAAATGATGCAGAGTAGTGATTTTGCCAAGCTCAAAGAAGAGAAGAGACCTTTTGTCATTCGTCTCAAAAAACCTGATACACCCATCAGTAGCCATGACATTATCAAGGGTGAAATCATAACGAATCCTGCCGAAGTGGATAGTTTTGTAATTCTCCGTACAGATAGTACGCCTACTTATAACTTCTCCTGTGCTTGTGATGATATGCTGACAGGGATTGATTTTATCATAATCGGAGAAGATCATATGAGCGATATGCCCAAGCAGATCTATATCAAAGAGCTACTCGGATATGAGAGTGAAACTTCGTATGCTCATCTGCCGACCATTCTCAATATCAAAGGCAAAAAGATGAGTAAGCGAGATGATGCCAACTCTGTCAAATGGCTATTTTCGGAAGGTTTTATCCCTGATGCCATCCTCAATTACCTCATTGGGCTAGGTAACAAAGCACCTGAAGAGATCTTCACGCTACCTGATGCCCTAGAGTGGTTTGAGCTTGAAAACATCTCCGAGAGTCCCGTGCGTTTCGATATTGATAAATTGCGCTTTATCAATAGAGAACATTTAAAGCGGATGGATGACAAGCAACTCTCTACACTTTTTGGATTTGCCGATGCTGATATTGGAAAGCTTGCAAAAGTCTATCTCGAAGAAGCAAGCACGGTCAATGAACTAAGGAGAAAAATCAAAGCGGTTTTTACAGCCAAAGATTTTGATGGAGAGTGGGGAGAGCAGATGCGCATTCTTGAAAACTTAATCGCTCAAGCTGAACCGATCGAAACATTCAATGACTTCAAAAGTTATCTCATGAAAGAGAGTGAACTTGAAGAAAAAAACTTTTTAAAACCGATGCGTATCCTACTCACCGGAACAGACCATGGTCCCGAACTAGGTGACCTCTACCCACATATCAAATCTTACATATTGGAGATCGCATCATGAATGCCTTTACTTTTGCCGTTGTACAACTACTTCACACCCTCATCAATGTATATATCTGGATTATCATCATCTCCGCACTTCTGAGTTTTATTAGACCCAACCCAGACAATCAACTTGTACGCCAGATCCTTCAAGCCATCTATCAAGTGACAGAGCCTGTCTATGATTTCATCCGGAGAAAAATGCCTTTTGTTGTTTTGTCTGGTATTGACCTGTCTCCAATTATCATTTTGCTTGCTCTGCAATTTTTGGATACTTTTATGATGCGGTCATTTTTTGGATAGTTGATGAAGTATATCTCAGTTATTACTTTGACCCTTCTCCTCTTTGTGTCCAATATTCATGCTAAGAGTTTGACATTTGACCAAGTCCACTTGATGCCAAAAAGTGTGGAAAAGGATTATTTCATCTGGCGTTTTCTCTGTCAAGGAGACTGTACAGCATCCCAAGCACAGCAGGTCATCAAAGAGGTCAACACACTCAATACAAAACTGCGTACTTCTTATCAGGAAAAAACAGGCAAAACAGCCAAAGCACAACCCAATGTAGAGAAAAAAATTGTGACCAAAGAGCAAAGAGATGCTTGGCTCGCAAAGATAGCATCAGTAAAGTACTTTGATGATGCTATCAAAAAACTTCAACAAGGGAAAAAAGATCTCGCGATCACCTATTTTGAAAAAGCCAGACTCTCTGCCAAGGGACAATACAATATAGATAGAGCAACATTTTGGCTCTATAAAACCACTAAAAAAAAGATTTATCTGCAACGACTGCTCAAGAGTTGGGATGTCAATCTCTACACTTTATTGGCTAGAGATATTATGCATATCAAATATCCTCGGACGATCACTCCTAAACTTTCCAAGAAAAATCTCAGTCATTACAATGATCAAAACCCTATTCATTGGACATATATCAAGAAGAAACTTTACAAACCCAGCACCAACCTCACACTACTTGCAAACAAATATAAAGCAGAAGAGTCTGTCGGTGTCTATACCTATATTATGAGCAAAGCATCACATCAAAAAAATATCTACTATCCCATGCCTTACCGTGATATTATGTCCCAACTTTCCAAAAAGCGTCAAGCACTCATCTACGCCATTGCCAGGAAAGAGAGCCGTTTTGTGCCTGCATCAGTCTCGCGCTCTTTTGCTTTGGGCATGATGCAGATCATGCCATTTCTGATCAAGCATATCGCCAAAGAACGGGGAGAGGAGATCGATCTAAATGAAATCTTTAATCCTCGAAAGGCTATTGTGTATGCCAACCATCATATCAATTACCTCGCTACCTATCTTCACAATCCGCTCTTTGTGGCTTATGGCTACAATGGAGGGATTGGGTTTACCAAAAGGCTGATAATGAGATCTGATTACTTCAGAAATGGACCCTATGAGCCCTATCTGAGTATGGAGAAGATAGAAAATGTGGAAGCTAGAGAGTATGGAAAAAAAGTCATGGTCAATTATGTTATCTATCAGAATAAACTAGGTATCCCAGCACGGATCACCCCTTATGTCCAAGTACTCACTACCCCCTCCGAAACGGATAGCTTCCGCAAGTAGAGGAAAGCATCTTAGAAGATATTTTTTTGCTTTTGATATAGATATTTTTCTCGTTTTGTGAAGTGTAATTTGTATTGAGTATAGAGAGACTTTTCTGTTCTCTCTTGACCATATCTTTTATTTTGATAGACTAGAGCAAACTTTTTCCTTCTTGTGTGGGGAAACTCTACATAATAATAGCTATTCCAACTGTTCACCATTGGGATATTTTTGAGTAACGGATCAGAGAGTGAAAGTTTTTGAATCTTGAGAGGCAATCTATCGATTCCCCTGTCTCTTTTGATTTTCTCAGCTCTATTGAACTCTTTGTCGCTTTCTGGATATTGAATATTGAGTGTCAGTTTTTGTTCGGCATCAATCAATCCCGTACTGTTTACATCATCTGATCGATAGATATTGATGATGAACTTTTCTCTAATCTTATTCTTATCATCCATTATTGACTCTTCATCATTGAGATAGGTAACTGCTAGTGAAACCTTCACTTCATTATTTTCACTGATCTTGATCTTTTCAGTTTTTTGCATCAAGGTACTAGAGCCTGTTGTTTTTGCAAAAGCTTTCTCCATACGCTTTTCACCTTTTGTGGTACAACCCGTATAAAATACTATAAATATTCCCATCAGAAGTACTTGTCTAAACATAATCGTCCTTGCTATAATACATTACTGTAATTATTGTTTTACATGATTTTA
>QMKU01000112.1 GCA_003646525.1 Campylobacterota bacterium | reverse complement strand
GAAGAGTAATCAAAAGAGGTGTATTGACCTGTTTTGCCGTAGCCAATCCATAACAGAGATCTGCTTCTATATCGCCTTTGATATGAATATCCGCTACTCTAGCGATACCTAGCTTCTCTCTACTTTCATTGTGGTACTCAAAAGGAATCAGTTCTCGATCTAGTGCTACACTTAAATCTCTAGCAACACCATGAATACTGAGACAATCACCTCGATTGGCTGTCAACTCTAGCTCTATAATGGTGTCGGCAACTCTGTCATAACTACCTAACTCTTGCCCGATCTTCAATTCACCGATGCTCTCATCAAGGATCATAATACCTTTGCCAGTATCGGGAAGTCCCAACTCTGAAGAAGCACAGATCATGCCTTCACTATCGACACCGCGCAGTGTCGCAAACTTGATCTCAAAAGCATCTGGCAATATGGCACCCATGAGTGCGACAGCCACATACTTTGCGTATACTACATTGGCAGCACCGCAAACGATCTGTCGTGTAGTGCCCCCTATGTCCACTTGGCACACATTTAATTTGTCAGCATTGGGATGCTTCTCGCAGGAGAGAATCTTGCCTACAACTACTTTCTCGGGAATGTCAACTGTTTTGATACTATCAACTTCCAATCCAATCGCATTGAAAGTCTCATAAAGTGTCTCATTTGAAACACTGTTCAATTCTATAAATTCACTCAACCAACTCTTTGTAACTATCATCTAAACTGCTCCAACAAACGAATATCTCCCTCAAACAATGACCGTAGATCCGGAATCTGATGGATCAGCATTGCAAATCTCTCAACACCCAAACCAAAGGCATAACCACCCACATCCTCATATCCAACTGCCTCGAAAACATTGGAATCGACAATCCCACACCCCAATACTTCCAGCCATCCTGTATGCGAACAAACCCGACACCCTTTGCCTTCACAGAAGATACAGCTGATATCAACTTCAGCCGATGGCTCCGTGAAAGGGAAAAAACTTGGTCGGAAACGCACATCCACTTCACCGAACATTGTATGAAGGAAATCTATTAAAATCGATTTGAGATTAGCAAAACTGATTTTCCCTTTTTCATCGACGACCAATCCTTCTACTTGATGAAACATTGGTGTATGCGTCAAGTCATAATCTCGCCTAAAGACAGATCCCGGTGCAATCATCCGAATAGGAGGCTTGCACTCTAGCATCGTCCTGATCTGGACGGGAGAAGTGTGAGTACGCAGTAGACCACCATCATTAAAATAAAATGTATCCTGCATATCTCTTGCTGGATGATATCGAGGTAGATTCAATGCTTCAAAATTATGGAAATCATCTTCTACCATCGGACCACTCTCTACCGCGAAGTTCAAAGCAACAAAATAGTCAATGATCTTATCCATAGTCTCCGTTACTGGATGTAGAGAACCTTTTTTTGTAAGTGCATCATACAGAGAGACATCAATAGCCTCTTCTTTGAGCATCTTTTCGATCTCTTCACTCTTCAAAACTTCGTATCGATTGTCAAAAATCTTCTGAAGTGCTACTTTATTTTTATTTAACCCCTCGGCAAATGCTTTTTTCTCTGGTCCAGGGATATCCTTGAGCTTAACAAATTCGGCTGCCAATAAGCCTTTTTTACCGAAAAGCTCAACTCTTACTTTTTCTAATATATCAAGCGAATCTGCCTGAATAATCTTATCTTCTAAATTTTCCATTGATCCTCTATTTAACCCATAATATTTTCTAAAATTGTGTGATTTTATCCAAAAAATGATAATAGTGCGATTGATACCCTCTTGTCTATGCTATAATTTGGAAAATCATCAATATCATAAAGGAAATATCATGTGTCTGTTTTGTCAAATCGTTAAAGGTGAAATACCTAATAATACTGTAGCCGAAAATGAAAAGTTCTTAGCTTTTCATGATCTCTATCCAAAAGCACCTATCCATATCCTCATCATTCCCAAGAAACATGTGGACTGCTTCCAGTCTACCCCAGCAGAGTTGATGGCAGAAATCACCCCTTTCATCCAAGAAATAGCAGCCAAAGTAGGCGTGGACAAAACTGGATATCGACTGATAGCCAACAATGGAGATGATGGTGGACAAGAGATCCACCACTTACACTTTCATCTATTGGGTGGAGGAAAACTACTCTGGAATCAGCTACATGAGGATACACACAAAAGTTTGTAATTCTATGATTGAGGGCTATATGACCACCCTCTCTATGACTCAATGCCAATGAAATAAGGATTTTGAGGGGGTGCTTCCCTACTCTTTTGAAAAACTTATATCTCAGCCATGCTTTTTGACATAGATTGGGATGTTCTATCTATGACCATCTTTGCAAGTGCTATATTTCCATCATCTCTAAAAATAGCAAATACATTTAGTTTTGAAAAGTTATCTCCACTTTGATCTCCTGCAGAGTTGATAAGGAAAACATGCCCATCATGTGTCCTACTCTCAACAAAAGCTGCATCAGAGAAACCAACATCTAGTGAAGCTTCAGAAATAGCTCTAAAAGCATCATTGAAAATACTTGCTGAGTAGGCAATATCCACACCAGTATTTTCTGCATCCATGTAGAGTGTCTCACCTGAGAAGTTTAATACCGCAGAACCTAGGTACCCACTTACTGAGCGTAGTTTTTTCATTGATTGTTCAAAATCTATCATTTTAATATCCTTTAACTATTTATTTCAAGCATTATATCGTTAAATGTTGCAAGCGATGCCCCATTGGCTTCCAGAAAGCTTTCTAATATTTTTAGTGAAGCATCCATATCACCATTGGTTCCTTCAGCTTCCAAAAGATCCGCATAGAGAGGCTCTATTCTTTTTCTTGCATTTGCTGTCATAGGTTTTCTTGTCGAAACATAATTCCTAAAAGAGCCATCTGGATTGTTGGCAACTCTTATCTGTGCCAATACCCAATAAAACCCTCCATCTTTTGAGATATTTTTTACAAAAGTAGTTACATTTTTTCCTGCTTTAAGATTGTCCCATAAAAATTTGAATATGATCTTTGGCATGTCTGGATGACGAATCTTTGAATGTGGCTGATCCAGTAACTCTGCTGGGGTATAACCTGCTAATTTGAAAAATATAGGGTTTGCATAAGTAATATCTCCTGCCTCATTTCCTTTGGAAACAATGATATCTATGCTTCTTACTTCATGTTCTACATCTGTTGGTGTGACACTCATTAGTGTATCCTTTTTGATAGATAGAAAAAATATTGTGAGATATTTTCTATGAATAATTTTTACTAATACTACCTTAAATTTACTTTAAGCGTTCTATAGAAAAGTTTATAATATCATTACATTATAAATAAGTTAAGTATAATACATAAAAAGGTTTTTTCTGCATGGAACACCAATCCTCAAATCTCATTCGGGCATTAACCGAATCTATGAACAAAATTTCACAAACTAACGATCATCAAGAGATAAACGCTATCATAGAAAAACTATTAATGATCTTTACAGATTCTGATCGCGCTACTCTATTTTTATTTGATAGCACCAAGCAAATGCTCTATTCTAAAAAAAAGAGTGGTATATCACTCTCCATGATTGAGCCAGAAGGTCTTCTCGGAAATGCCTTCTTGAGAAAATTACCTACATTGTCTAATCATATAGCAAGTGAAAAATACTATCTTCCCAAAGTAGATAATCCAGACAACATAAAATTAAAATGTCAAATTATTGTTCCAATCATTGAAAACGATAATCTTATAGGCATTGTCCGCACCTCCCGTTCTATACGGTATAAGAATCAATACACAAAACAAGAATTAGAGCTTATCTCTTCACTGCAACAATTTATGATCAAAATCATACATATGCTACTATCAGACAATCAGGAAAATGATAAAACCAAAATAGATACATCTGCAATAAATGAACAAATCATAGAAGCAGAAAAACATGATGAGAATACTGAAATGAATAGTACAATGATGTTTCTTTCCAATACTGTACATGACATCAGAACTCCTGCGAATAGTCTTTATGGTTTTTTAGAACTCATAGAAGAGCAAACTGTAGACAAGAGACTTAAAATGTTTATAGAAAATGCCAAAGAGAGCGCAAAATTCATCAATACTTTGACAGATTCTATATTGGAACAGGTCAAGCAGACACATGAGACGCAGACAGCAAAACCAACGACTATCAATACGGTTAAATTTTTTGCACAGATTGCCAATACCTTTTCAGCCAATATGTTCGATAAAAAAATAGATTATCTTATCTATATAGATCCATTAACCCCAAAAGAGATCAGTATTGATGCACTTAAACTCAAAAGAATCATCATAAATCTTATTGGAAATGCCTACAAGTTCACCCCTACAGGAAAACAAATAAACTTCAAGGTTCGATTTGATACTCAACAGAAGAAATTAAAGATATCCGTCAGTGATCAAGGTATAGGGATAGATGAGAGTAGACAGAAGGATATTTTTGAAGCATTTAAACAGGCTGAAGAAGACACCAATGTTCATTTCGGTGGAACAGGCTTAGGCTTGTCAATCTGTGCGAAATACATTGGTGACCTAGGTGGTGAACTCAAATTGAAAAGTGCTCTAGACAAAGGAAGTAAATTCCACTTCACAATACCTATAGAGACGATTGATGCTACTCCTAGCTATGGAAAATTTAAAAATCTCAATAAGAAAATTACAATTCTAACAGATCATTCAAATTGTATTAATGTATTTAATATACAAAATTATCTTATAGAATTTGGTATGCCTCCGGAAAAAATTATCATCTCTAGTGCAATACCTAAAGATACTACGCATCTATTTTGTTTTCAACATAAAATCTCTCAAGAAATTTTGGATTTTACTATACAAAAATCCATAGAACTGCTACTAATAGAAGAGACTCTATTTTCTCTCGCAAAAGATAAAAAAACTGCAATATTAAATATTATTTCAGAAAATACTTATTATGGTGATCTGATATATAGCACAGTCTTTTCAGAGAAGAAGACAAAGATTCTTATTTCTGATGATAGTAAAATAAATATCCTACTTTTGGAGTCTATGCTTGGGACAGAGTATGTTGATCTCACTTCTGTTATGGATGGAGCGATTGCGTTGGAAACTTTGACAAGTGCACATCAAAACCATGATCCTTTTGATATTGTTTTTCTCGACAAGCATATACCTACATTATCTGGCACTGAAGTCATTCAGAATTTTAGAGATTTCGAAAAATTGAAAAAGCTACAACCTATTTTTGCTATCTCTATTACAGGTGATCCCAATCTAAGCTCTGTAGAAAAAGATTTCTACGACTTGATTGTTCAGAAACCATTTAATAAACAAAATGTAAAAGAAGCAATAATGATACCAAGTAAGCAAAAAGTAGCAATAGGTTACAGGTAATAAAAATTAATAATAATCTACACTTCACAATCGTAATCTCTAGTTATTTATATTAAACTAGATTAATAGATATTCTAAAGAATATTTAAT
>QMKU01000111.1 GCA_003646525.1 Campylobacterota bacterium | reverse complement strand
TATAGATATTTGTGACAAATTAAATGCCAAAATCCGAAGAGATCAAGAGTACTTTGCTGGTATCATACATGATATACGCACACCGATGAATGGTGTAATTGGTTTTTTGGAACTTTTGCAACTCAATGAGACAGACCCTAAGAAAAAAGAGTATATAGAGACAGCGCTCAAGAGTGGCGAGAGTATGGTAGCATTGATCGGTGATGCGTTGGATGTCTCCAAGATAAGTAGCGGAAAGATGAGTATAGAGAAGGTGGCATTTTCTGTATTGGATGAGCTAAGTGATGCAGCAAAACTTTTTTTCAATAGTGCGAGAAAACAAGAGATCACCTTGAATGCCTTTTATGACCCTGATCTGCCACAAATCATCCACTCTGATTTTCACAGAATCAAACAGATCATAAACAATCTCCTAAATAATGCCATCAAATTTACACCTGCCAAGGGTACTGTTTCTCTTGAATTGCTTTATGACAAAGAGAGTGATGCTATGACTATAAGCATCGAGGATAGTGGTATCGGCATAGCAAAAGAGAGACAAAAAGATATCTTTACTCCTTATACACAAGAGAAAAGTTCAACTTCTAGGGAGTATGGGGGGACAGGCTTGGGTCTCAGCATCTCTCAGCAGCTCTCTGTGCTTTTGGGTGGAAAGATGGAGCTTGAGAGCAAGGAGGGAGAGGGGAGTAAATTTTATTTTACTATTCCTTGCAATACGGACAAAGGTACCCCTACCTGTATAGAGAAAGAAAAGCTAGAAGATCTTTCTGTCGTGATGTATGATTCTGAAAATAACAATATAACTACAGATACAGCCAAACGCTATTTGGAAAAGTTTGCTCTCAATGTTAAAAAAACAAAACATAACGAATCGCTTGAGAGTATGAGTAACGGAAAATTTGATATTTTAGTGATCTCAAAAGAAGATATCCTGTCACAAGAAGAAAATATACAAGAGATGTTAGATGCAGGAAAGTCAGTCATTATCATAGAAGATGGGCACTTTGAAGATGAGCACAATTGGTTTATCGGAAAGATCGGGAGAGTCAGTCCTCTGCTCTTGCCCCAAGAACTGTTTCGAATCATTTTGGAGTTTATCACTCCTGCCCAAGAAAAAGCAGCAAAAGTTACTTCCCAATGGGTGAGGATGAAGGGGAAATGTATTCTTGTTATAGATGACGATGCGATCAATTTAAAATTCATGAAAGAGATCCTAAAGGTACTATCTATAGACTCCATATCGGCTCAAAGTGGCAAAGAGGGTATAGATAAGTTTGAAAGTAAAAAGCCTGATATGATCTTTATAGATAAAAATATGCCTGGCATGCAGGGGGATGAAGTCATTACTCTTATACGCAAAATGGAAAAAAAGAATAAACTCAATATGATAGCTATTGTAGTATTGACAGGTGATGCGGATAAGAAAGTGAAGGAAATATTGTTAAATGCTGGAGCAAATGATGTGATAAACAAACCTATACAGCTTCAACAGATCAAAAATACCATCACAAAATATTTAGGAAGTGTAAAATAGATACTTGGAGCATCTCTCTACAAAAAGAGATGCGAATAGAGGGCATCCTTCATATCTAATAAAAGATAGTTTACAATGTTGTAGGTGCGACCATGTCGCACATGTGATTGATTTGCTCGTGTGACACGGTCACACCTACGAAATCCTATGAAGGATGCAGAATAGAGTAGATTAAGAGAGCTCTTCCACTGCATGAGGAAGAATCTTGGCTAGTGCCATTTTCCCTAGAGCTACATTCCCATCAGGAGCAAAAATAGCAAATATATGTAAGTGTACCCTTGCATCTTCTCCTGAACAACCCATGATGATTTTACCTTTTTCAGTATGAATTTCCATAATATCAGTTGCACCCAAGTTAAGGTTTCTTGAAATCTTATGCACATCTCTAAAGACATCATTGAATGTCGCCGAAGTCTCTTCTAAATTTCCTGAGAGTCTTTGAGCATCGCATATTAGACACTCACCTGTGTAGTTGTTTATCGCACCACCCAGATAACCCTTGACCGATTGCAAACTCTCCATTATACTTTCATCCATTACAATTCCTTTTAATTTAAGATAAATATAGTTTACTCTTTTTGATTAATATTGAGCTTAATATTTTTCCTACAAATTTCTATTTCTATGAGGCATGACTCTTATCGTGGCATGACCTTTATCGCAGTAATAATCTACCCAAAATATGCAGGATGTTGACTAATCACTCTTCAGAAAATAGTAACTCTTTTATCTCTTCTATTGTTTCCTTATTCTCAAGATGGGATCTTGACTCATTCAATTTTTCTGCCACCTTATGGTTGCCAAGCTGAAAGATTAAGCCTTTGAGTGCATGTAGAACATTGCTGACATCCTCAATAGATATGGGATCTTCTTGGATTAAGAGCTCCAATTTATCTAGATTTATCTCCAGATCTTTTCTGCCCTGAATGATCAGCATTTTTATCTGCTCTTCGTCAAAGCCAAATGCCTTAAAATAATCAAAAGCCATAGCCTCTGTCTCGTTAATGATTGGTCTCATGTATTGCCTTTTCAATGGTTTCAAATAGAAGATCTAACTGTAGTGGTTTTTCAAGTAATCCCGTAAAGCCTGATTGCATCACTCTATCGAAGGTACTTTTGTAAACATCAGCTGTCAAAGCATAAGTTGGAGGTAAATTTTTTATCTCTTTGAATTTTTCCAAAACATCAAAGCCGTTTAGCCCTGGCATTTTCAAATCTATAAATATAATGTTGTATGTTCGAGTTTTATACATTCCTACGCCTTCATAGCCACCCGTAGCCAAATCTATGGTAGCTTGAGGATATCTTTTCAAGATAAACATCTTAAGTATTTCAAGATTGGTTCCTATGTCATCAATAGCAAGTATATCTAAATCCACTACCTTATCTATCGTATCTTTTTCATCATTTGGGATGCTTAAAATATCAATATATGTTGATATGGGAGTAAAACAATTATAAATCATATCAAAGTGAGCTAGAGATATATAGTCTCCTGTATTTTCGGCAACAAAAATTGTTTTACTGTATATACTAAGCGTTTTGAGGTAGTTTATTAAACTATCAAATTTAGAGTATCCTTCATGATTGGTTATGACCGAAATCATATCAGGTATATTCTCTTTTGAAATTAATAGATAGTGGATAAACTCCTCCTCATTCTCAAAAATAGTAATGGCAACTCCATACTTTTTCAAAAAATCCAGCTTTTGCTTAAAACTATCTCTTTTTCTGCTATTCTTGAAAAAGCAAACTGTTTTTTTGTCCATTCTGATCCCATTGTCAGATTTTTCTTTTAATTGAATATTGAAGTCAAATATACTTCCCTTTCCAAATTCACTTTTAGCAGTTAGGGTTGCTTGTAATTTTTGTGATAATTTTTGTGCAATATGCAAACCAAGACCCAAGCCCTGTTTTTCAATTTTGAAACGACTATAGGGATCAAATATATCTTTTATCTGCTCTTGCGTCATCCCGATACCGCTGTCTACAACCTGAAAAAGCACTTGTACCTCATTGTCTAATTTTTGATCTCTTTTTACTATGAATTTCACAAAACCATTATCGGTATATTTGACAGCATTGCTTAAAATATTTACAACAATTCCCATCATATGCTCACGATCTCCAAATACTTCTGTTGGGAAAAAGTCTATTTCGGTTTCAAAGTGTATATCTTTTTTGCTTAATTCTACTGCAATACTATCAATGCACTTTAGGATCATTTCATCCAGCCAAAAGAACTCTTTTTTGATCTCCATCTGTCCAGAATTGATCTTTGTAATATCCAAGATATCAGACATTAATGCCCTCAATGTAGAAGTTGCACTATTCGCCTTGTCGAGAAAACTTTTATCTTCTCCAGTTAAAGTATTTTTTTCATCTATGAGAGAGAGATAACCTTGAATAGCATTGAGTGATGTACGCATCTCATGAGAAGTATTTGCAATCATAAGTTGCTGTGTATCAAGTGTTTTTTGTGATTGTTTGCCCATATGTTGCAGTACTCTTCTGACAGTATCAGCCCTTTTTTCACTCTTTTGTGCATAACTGCATCGCTGGACAAATATTGTTTCAAAAAAAAGATAATAAAATGCTTTTAGTTCTTCCTTTTGAGAAGCATACTCCTCTTTGTTCACCAAATAATATAACGAATCAATAGCACATTTAATTACTTTCATTGAATATTTAGGATCATTCTGGAAATGAATATCATATTTTAATTGATAGAAAAAATCTTTGTTTTCTCCAAGTAAAGCTTTTTGCATATTATCTACTAATATTTTTGCTTTGGCAAGCTCCATATCAAACCTATGGATCATCCCTTTGATGATGAGCTTTTTGTCCGCCTTATTTAGCTGCATGGTTATCCTCGTTTTCCGACAATACTGCCAGTGTCACTGTCTGGTTCTGCATCAGGGAGTAACCTTTGGGTTCCAATATACCAATTTCACCAAAAGTATGAAAACCTATAAATGGAACTTTGAGATTTTGGGAGAGACGCATGAGGTAGAGAGGTTCCATTTCTCCCCAATGACCCTTGAACGCTATACAAACAAATAAAAAAGCAATACTGTTATCTTTGGTATAATCATGAAACCTAACTAGCTGTTCTTCTTCTATTTGTCGACTATGGGGTATGGCTACTTTAAGTTTATCTCCATTTGAAACTTTTTTATAGAGTGTGATGCTTTTAACCTCTCTATCTACAGCGTACATAGCAGTAATTGGTATATTTTCAGATGATTTATTTTTATCTGATGTTATAAAAAATGGATGATCGAAGGAGGCAATGCTATCAGGATCGAGGGTACCGACTACCTCTTCTATCATCTCAAGTGCTGGTTTGTTTTCAATTTCAAAAATCGTATAGTCTATTGCATGGGTGATCTCCAGATCAAATCCTACAGGATCAAAGTCATGCATTGATACCCCCTTCAGAAGATACTGCTCTTGGTCAATAAACCATATCAGTGTACCTTCAGAAATATATTTTCCGTTATAAAATATGGTTCCTTTCTCCATCTCACTATTTAAAGTTCCAGCAACTGCGCCAAAAAAACTGTTTTTACCAATCCCTTTTTGTAGCATCTTGATGAGATGCTCAAGTTGATCATCGTAATTGGCACTTAAAATAATAGCACTGTATTCTCTGCTTTTGTCGGCAAGGAGTTCATATTTTTCGAGGGTTGAATAGTGCTGAAGTATATAAGATTCGCTTTTCATCTCTATGCACATAAAAATACAATGATGTGTTCCGTCTATATCGATATGGGGAATGGTATCATAGATATTACTTTCACTACTACAACCAATAATATCAGCTTTGGGGAAACGATCTTTTAGTCTTTTGAAAAACCCACTAAAGATATCTTCTTTGCCCTGTCGATAAAAGCCTACTATGAATGTCGGTACAAAATTAATAGAGTCAAGTTTATCAAGATCTGTCAAAATAGTATAATTCATTTCCCCCCCCTCAACATC
>QMKU01000110.1 GCA_003646525.1 Campylobacterota bacterium | reverse complement strand
TCTCTGCTGTGTTTCGATATACTCAGTCACATTAAGTTTGATCGCCAAATATTGCACCAAATCACCATTTACAATGATCGGCAGAATAGAGACTTTCTCATAAAGCAGTGCACCATCTTTTCGCTTATTGATCAGCTCGCCCTGCCACTTTTCACCACGATATAGTCTTTCATTCATCTCTCTATAGAATTCTTTACTGTGGAGGTTTGATTTGAGTATATTCGGATTTTTACCCAAAACTTCACTTTTTGTGTAGCCAGTATTGCGTTCGAAGGCTTCATTGGCATACTGTATATGTCGATTTGCATCCGTGATCACGACAGTATTATCACTATTTTCTATCGCAAAACGAAATGCCTTAAGTTCAAGGGAAGTTTGTCTGACGCGTCGATAATTGAAAAGGAGTATCACTAGAATTACAAGGGCAAGCAGAAAAAAACTCAGAGTAATCATTTTTTGCTTCTGACGATTCTCTTCATACTGATGTGTCAAATCAGAAGATAATAACTCAATGCTACCTAGAAGATGAATTTTCTTATTCTCAGCCAACTCTTTGTGGATCAACTCCACATCAGATAAAAATTGTTCTACTTGTCTATAAAAATTATTAAAATATTTATTTTCTGTTTGATGCATTTTCAACTGATTCAAATTCCTTTCCAAAGCATCAGTATCCAGAGGCAAGCCCATCAGAACTCTCCCTAGCTCAAAAAGAAGCTGATCCATCAACATATGCACTGCTCGGGTATCAGGAAACTCTTTTTCAATTGTCTTGCGCAAGTCATAAAGAAAATGTATAGCATTGGTTGCTCTTGCATTGGGAGATTGAAATCGTTGTAGTAGATCAAGTTTTTTTTGATAAAGCTTATTGGTAGAGATTAGTGCATCATAACTTTTATGACCGAACTCTTTTTTGAAACCATTTTGCTTCAAAAAAATGATATCGCCCTCAAACTCCTGTGATTTTTTAACAATCTCATCATAGTTAATATAACGAAAAGTCTTCAAAAATAAATTTTCTAGACTTAGATCGAATATTGACATATTTTGAAGTTTTTGTTGATAGATTCCATAATTTTCGACTTCTTTGTCGATCTTGTGAAGATAAATAAACAAAAATGAGAGTAAAAGTGCAAAAAAGATCAGCAGAAGCAAAAACAGATCTACATGTCTTTTCCAAAAGGTGTGTTTTTCAATCATCGATTATTTTGCAATCCCAGGTATTAAGCCAGATAATGATTCTAGAAATATTACAATCAAATCAATCTCTTCAGGTTTGATCTCTCGTCCTAGTTGATATTGAGACATCAGCAGTACTGCTTTTTTGAGTGTTTTGCTTCGTCCATCATGCATATAAGGTGATGTTTTTGCTATATTTCTCAAAGATGGCACTTTAAAAAGATATTTATCCTCTTCTCGTTTTGTAACATTATAACGACCAAGATTACTACTATTAGCATCTTGAAAAACACCAAATTTGTTGTAGAAATTTCCTCCAACATTCACGCCATGATGACAAATAATACACCCTTTGGAGAGAAAAAGCTGATATCCTTTTTTGACTTGAGAATTAACTGCCTCCTCTTCCCCTTTCAAATATCTGTCAAAAGGAGCATTGGGGGTAATCAAAGCTTTTTCAAATTCAGCGATAGCATCGACGATATTCTCTTGAGTAAGACCATCAGAATAAACTTCTTCAAACTCTTTGGAGTAACCCCTACTCTTCTTGAGTGCCTGCACAGCTCCCTGTAGACTATGCCCCATCTCCAAAGGATTTTCGATAGGTCCTATCGCCTGCTCTTTCAAATCCTTGGCACGACCATCCCAGAATTGACGAAAATTGAAAACGCTATTATAAACAGTCGGGGCATTAATATTACCCTCTTGACCTTTGATACCAAAAGAAAATTTCAAATTATCATCACCACCTTCTTGAAGATCATGACAAGTCGAGCAAGAGATAGTGCCGTCCCTAGAGAGAATAGGATCAAAAAAAAGTTTTTTGCCCAATCGCACCTTTGAGATATCAACTTCGATACTCTCAGGTATCGGCTTTATCAGGTCTTCTGCTCCCAATACATCAAATGAGAGCAACATAACGACCAAAATCTCTACAGCTTTCATCCTCTGTTTGTCCTTATAATTCGATACAGGTTCCTATACCTGAACTTGTCAATATTTCTAATAAAAGAGAATGCTCAATGCGCCCATCTATAATGTGTGCTTTTTTTACACCACCTCTAAGTGCTTCAATACATGCATCAACTTTGGGTACCATACCGCCATGTATCGTACTGTCTTCTTTGAATTTTTCTGTTTTTTCGATATCTAGATTGGTAATGAGTCTACCCATTTTGTCCAAAACTCCCTCTGTATCTGTCAAAAAGAGTACTTTTCGTGCTTGAAGTGCCACTGCGATCTGACTAGCAGCAAGATCAGCATTGATATTGAATCCAGGGTGTCCTATCATACTGCTCGATCCAATTGGTGCAATAACTGGCACAAATCCATCTTCGATAATGTTATCTACAATTTGAGGATTGACATTATCAATAATACCCGTGTATCCAAAATTTTCAAAATCTTTTGGTCTAGCTTCTAAAAAATTGGCATCTTTTCCTGAAATACCTATTGCCTTGGCTCCATGGTTATTGAGTAGAGAGACGATCTCTTTATTTATTTCGCCACTGAGTACCATTTCGACAATCCGCATCTCCTCTTTGGTTGTAACTCGCTGACCATCTATAAATCGGGTATCTATACCCAAATCTTTCAATAGACTTGTAATACTTTTCCCACCCCCATGCACGACAATAGGTTTGAGTCCCACTGTATGGAGCAAAACAATATCCTGAGCAAATTTTTCTTTGAGTTCATCACTAGTCTGAGCAGAACCACCATATTTTATCACGATCTTTTCATTATGAAATTTTTTGATAAAGGGTAGTGCATCGAGTAGTGTTTGAACGACTTCTATTTGATGTTTCATATTTTTTTATTTCCTTTTTTTGGAGAGAGATATTCCAATCTTTCTCCGACATAACAATCTATCTCTTCCAAAATTACATTATTGATCTCTAATTCTAGCTTCATTATAGAGAGGGGCAACTTAAACCCCTGCATCTTGACAAGATCTTTTTCAGTCACTAGCAAAGAAGTTGCAACATATTTAATCATAAGTTTTTTCAAACTTTCCTCATCAAAATATGCATGATCAGGAAAATACTCTTTTCCTATCACAGTAGCAGGGAGATAAGGATCAAGTCTTTCAGGATGTGAGATAGCTGTAAGCAGGAGCATTTTTCCACTCAGGTTAATACAGGAAACCTTTCGTTCAAAATCTCTATTTTCTTTCAACTGTAAATCAGCATAACGATTAGTAAAAATAAATTCCCGAAAAGGTCCGGCAGGAAACGGCAAAAAATTAGCAATCTTTTCTGGCTCTAGTAAAATAGTGTAGGCATCAATATTAACCCGACTAAATCCATCATCAAGTATAATACATTTCGCACCCTGCTCTATCGCTTGCTCTATCGCTTTTTTACGATCTTCACTGACTATTACACTACACTGTGGCAATGACTGTGCCATCAACATCGCTTCATCTCCACTCTCTTCAACTGTTGCGAATATCTCTCCTCTCTGACTTACGGTGACCAAGCCGACACTTTGGCGACCATAACCTCTCGAAATAATTGTCGTGTCTCGATAGCGAGAAGCCAAAGCAATTACAAATGGTGTTTTGCCACTGCCTCCCACTATCAAATTGCCAACACTTATTATGGGGAGTGGGAATTTCTCTTTTGTTGCGACAAGACGACGAAGAAACATGAGGCTTCCATAGAGAATAGAGAGCGGAAAAAGTAAAATTATAGCTATATAATGGTGAGACTCAGGAGTAAAAAAGAGTCTCTCAAAAAAGTCTCTCATCTGCACCTCCTAAAAAACTCCTATACATGCGCCTTTGCAATTTTCCTGACCGTGTCACAGATATAGGCTACTTCATCATCGTCCAATGAACTATACATAGGTAGAGACATAACTTTCTGATACACACCTAGAGCAACAGGAAAATCAAAAACTCGCAAGGAGTATTTTTTCTTATAGTAATCCATAAAGTGTAGAGGAATATAGTGCAAGCCAATATTTATCCCCTCTTTTTTCAACTCTCTAGCAAAGTGATCTCGGTTTTTATCAATCTCTATGATAAAATGACGAAAAATATGCTCTGAATTATTTTCAGGCAATCTAACATGAGGAGCTCCCCTGAGTCGTTTCATATACGATTTTGCAATCGTATTGCGCCTCTCTATGCAAGTGTCTAATTTCTCAAACTGTGCCAGACAAAAAGCAGCATCGAGCTCACTCATATTATATTTCCATCCGATATCAATAACATCATAAAGGTAATCGACCTGATCATAGGATCCTCCTTGGTCATTACGAATTGCATGAGTACGGAAAAGTTTAGCGCGAGAGTAGAGTTCCTCATCGTTAGTGACAAAGATACCACCCTCAACAATATTGGTATTTAAGTGTGGTGCGAAACTATAGGTTGTGATATCAGCACCTATATTTCCAATCTTCTTCCCTCGATAACTAGCACCCATAGCATCACTAGCATCTTCAACTACTTTGATATTGTGAGCTTTTGCAATTTCGTACAATTGATCCAAATCTACTGCTTGACCTGCCATGTGATTGACAATAACCGCTCGAAGTTTTTTGCTTTTATTTTTGTGCAATACCTCGTCAAGTTTTTCAAGATCTATATTGTAGCTTTCACCTTCACAATCTACAAAGATAGGTTCCGCATCAAAATGCCGTACAACCTCTGGCAGATCAGGGAAGCCATTGATACTACAGACGACCTTGTCTCCTCGTTTGAGATCAAGAGCACACATTGCTAAATGTAGTGCTGATGTTCCGCTATTAACAGCCAAAGCATATTTGGCTCCTATATATTCTTGAAAGCTTTTTTCAAGCACCTCAACCTTGGATGAACCTTCAAAATTGAGAACTTCATTGATGTACTGCTTCTCTTTATCGGAAATAGGGGGGGTATAGAATGGTATTTCTTTTTTCATAAACGACTCTTTAATAAATGATTTTTATATTTCTTTAATTATACACTATTTTACTGAAGGGAAAATTAGTAATCTATTATTCACAGCTTTTAGCACCAAGCTTTAAGAGTTCATCACAAGAAAATCCTGCCTCTTTGCGTGCTTCTACATTAATGTGCGGACGATGCTTCCCCCTTAATTTGTAAGCTTCAAGGATTGTCATATAGTGTGATTCTGCCTCAAAACCCTGCTTGTCACAGAGATACCGAAACCACTTATCGCCCTTTTGTACATGTTCGATCTCTTCATCATAAATAATTTCCAAACTCTCAATTAGCTTTTTAACGGCAGGAAGTTTCCGTTTGTTATGGAGTTTTTTGACAATCTGAGGATTGACATCCAGACCACCCGCTTCATAATAGCGTGGAATCACCGCCATACGGTCGAGAATATTCC